>JAZGAY010000028.1:0-3675 GCA_036475985.1 Candidatus Brocadiales bacterium | reverse complement strand
AGCTGGCGGCGTGTTTTGTGCTGCCAGTGAAAGATTCCATTGAGCATATATTCGACATGGTCAAATATTCCGCGCTCATCCACCAGAGTGGAGGGGGGACGGGGTTTTCTTTCTCCCGGCTCAGGCCAAAGGACGACATAGTCAGCACCTCGGGCGGTCCTGCCAGCGGACCTGTATCGTTTATCAGGATATTCAATGAGGCCACGGAGGTAATCAACCAGGGTGGGTTCCGCCGGGGGGCGAACATGGCGGTCCTTCACGTTACGCATCCGGACATCCTCGAGTTCATAGATTGCAAGAACCGCCAGGGTGTCCTCACCAACTTCAACGTCTCTGTGGGCGTGACCAACGCCTTCATGGAGGCGGTCGAAGGTGACGGGGAGTACGGGCTCATTAACCCCCGGACTGAAAAGACGGTAAAAAGGCTCAAGGCCAGAGAGGTGTTTGGCAGGTTAGTAGAGGAGGCGTGGAGGACGGGAGAACCAGGGATACTCTTCCTTGACACCATAAACGCCGCCAACCCCACGCCGAAGCTGGGCGTAATCGAAGGCACAAACCCCTGCGGCGAGCAACCGCTCCTGCCGTATGAGTCCTGTGTGCTTGGTTCCGTCAATCTCTCCAGGATGCTGAAAGAAGACAAGAGACCCGTGGTTGACTGGGACAGGCTCAGGGAAGTCGTAAGACAGGGGGTGTATTTCCTCGACAATGTCATAGACGTAAACAAGTATCCGCTCAAACAGGTTGAGGAGATAACCAGAGGTAACAGGAAGATAGGGCTTGGCATAATGGGCTTTGCCGACATGCTTGTAAAGATGGGCGTTCCTTATGATACGGAAGAGGCCCTTGGGGTGGCGGAGGAATTGATGAAGTTCGTTTCGGGGGAGGCCAACGCCGCGTCTGAGGAACGGGCAAAGACGCGGGGCGTGTTTCCCAACTTTCCGGGTAGCGTGTACGACAGGCCGGGAGGACCCCGTTATAGAAACGTCTCTCGCACCACGATTGCACCGACAGGCACGATAAGCATAATAGCCGGCTGTTCCAGCGGCATCGAGCCGATATTCGCCTTTTCCTTCGGCAGGCGCATCTTGGGTGATACGTTCATCCCCGAGGTCTACGACTTGTTCATCGAGACTGCCCACCGGGAGGGGTTCTTCTCCGACGGGATGATGGAGGAGGTCTCAAGAGAGGGTTCCATACGGTCTATTTCTTATATACCGGAGGCGGTAAGACGTGTCTTTTTAACCGCACATGACATCCCCGCCGAGTGGCACGTCAGAATGCAGGCCGTATTCCAGAAGTATACGGATAACGCCGTGTCTAAGACCATAAATTTCTCGTCCAGCACCACAAAGGAAGAGGTGGAAAAGACGTTTATGCTTGCCTACAGGAGCGGATGTAAGGGGATAACCATCTACAGGGACAAGAGCCGTATCTCCCAGGCCCTTGCGCTTGAGTGCGAGTGTGAGACTGCAACGATTGACTGAGAGGGTAATCCAAGGGGTCTACAGGTAGTCGTTTGCCTTGCGGCATTTTTCCATATCCTGCTCGAAAATCTTCCTTTCTGTGTTCCACCACACGCTCAGTCTCTTTTTGAGAATCTTGTATTTCCAGTAGTAGTAGGCCCGGCCCATCATCTCCCTGTTTAAGGGCGTAGGTTCGGCGGCCACGGCATAGTCGTAGTTGAATTTCCATCTCATAAAGGTCAATTCGTCTTGCGAGATGTGTCTTGTCTTGACGTTGGCCCAATATCCGTTGTATTTCGTAAAATCATAGGGGTTTGTCACAAGGCCGGCCTTCTGAAGGCCTTCCCTGATCCCTGTTTTGGGGTACGGGGTCAGTATCTGGTCCAGGTATATGTCTACCTTCTGGTCCCTGAAAAAGTCGTAATTTTCCTTGATATCCTCGTATGAATCATCCGGGTTGCCGAGGATCATCCCTCCGACTATCAGCACCTTGGCGTCATGGAGGTATTTTATTGCCTTCAGGGTATAGTCCATTATATCTCCCTTGTTTAGTTGCTCAAGGTTGCGCTTTGAGACGTTTTCTATCCCCAGGAATATGATGGTAAACCCTGCCTCTTTCATGGCCTCCGGGAGTTCCGGAACGGAGGAGATACCCTTGCAGCTCAGCTGGGCCCAGTAGCGCATGTCGTTATGGCCTTCTTTAATGATTGTCTTGCATATCTCTAAAAACCTTCTCGGGTTCAGGGTGATGTTGTCGTCTATGAACCCTATCACCATCTTGCGGCCCAGTTTCTTGCAGTTTTCGATGTCTTCCATTATCCTCGATATGTCATAGGTCCTGAATGACGTGCCGTACATGTGGTTAATACTGCAGAAGTTGCAGGTGAAGGTGCAGCCCCTGGAGGACTCTACAACATCGGAGGTATAACCCATGTAGCTGTAGTTCGTCCAGATTCTCTTTGACCTGTCCGGTAATTTCAGGGTCTTTATGTCCAGCAGGGGTCTCCGGTCGTTATGACGCCACTCGCCGTTGGTCCTGTAAGAGAGCCCCAGGATGGAGTCAAAGTCCTTGCCCCCGCCGTCCAGTGTATCTATCAGCTCACGGAACGTAGTCTCCCCCTCGCCCCTTACCAGGAAGTCAAATAGCCGGCCGTCCTCGCCGGCGAAGTCAAACAATTTGCTGTCATCCGCAGACCTGACCTCCGGAGACATAAGCGTGGCGTGATAGCCGCCCAGGGCCAGTTTTATGTCCTTGTCTATGCTCTTTATTAGCCGTGCAACCTTCCTGGTCGTTGTGTATTGGAAGGTCATTGAGGAGAGCCCTACCAGCTGGGGTTTGTATCTCTCTATTGCATCCCTGACGGCCTCCGACACGCTGTCTCTCTGTGTGCACAGGTCCCCGATGTACACGTTATGGCCGTCAGACATATTTGCAGCAACCGATGCTATGCCAAGATTGGGAATCTTGATGCGTCTCCCGAAAAACGGGACAAAGTCCGGCATGCTTAGAATGAGTGTGTTCACAAGATACGGTTCTCCCGGATATTCTTTAATCGGTTACCTACAGGTACTCGTTCTCCTTGCCGTACATCACCATCTCCTCCTCAAAGACCTTCTTTTCCGTGTTCCACCAGACACGTGCCTTCTTCTTCAGGATTTTAAACAGCCTGAAGTAGTAGCCTATGCTCATCAGGTCTCTGTATATAGGCGTAGGTTCGGCCAGTATGAAATAATCCCGGTGGAATTTCCATCTGAGGAAGGCCAGTTCGTCTTGTGAGAGGTGTTTTGTCTTTACGTTGGCCCAGAAGCCGTTATATTTTGTAAAATCGTAGGGGTTTGTTACCAGGCCGTCCTTCATGAGTTCTTCCCTTATCCCCGTCTTGGGGTACGGGGTCAGTACCTGGTCCAGGTAGTAGTCTATCTGTTGTTCTTTGAAGAACTCAAAATTCTCTGTAATGTCCTCGTAGGTATCGTCCGGATTACCTATAATCATTCCGCCTGCTATAAGTATCTTTGCGTCATGGAGGTATTTTATGGCCTGCTTGCTGTATTCAAGTATGTCTCCCTTGTTTAACCGCTCAAGGTTGCGCTTTGAGGCGTTTTCTATACCCAGGAAGGCTACCATGAACCCGGCTTCCTTCATAATCTTGGAGAGTTCCGGTATGGAAGAGATGCCCTTTGAGCTAACCTGGGCCCAGTAGCTCATGTCGTT
>JAZGAY010000279.1:0-3509 GCA_036475985.1 Candidatus Brocadiales bacterium | reverse complement strand
CCTCGTACTCTCCCCTTCTGACCTCTGACAGCATCCTCCTGTTGGCCCTTCTGGCTGCTTCCCCGTACAGATATACGGGTATTCCCAACTTCTCTCCCACCTCCCTGCCAAGCTCCTCTGCAAGCCTCTTGCAGTCCGTCATGGTCACACTCGATATAGGCACAAACGGACACACGTCTACCGCACCTATGCGCGGATGGTGTCCGCTCTGCGTGGACATGTCAATCAGCTCTGTAGCCCTGGCAATAGATTTGAAAGCGGCATCCTTTACCTCCCCCGGACCGCCCACAAATGTAACAACCACCCTGTTATAGTCCGCGTTTCCTTCCACATCTAAGAGTCTTACACCAGGTGACTCCTCTATAGTCCTGGTTATCTCCTTAATCTTTCCAGGGTCTTTTCCCTCGCTAAAGTTCGGTACGCACTCCACTAATTTCCCGCCGTCTCCCCCCATGAGGTTGCTCCAGTTGTTGTACCCCGGGACCCCCCAAGGCCATTACCATGAACTGCCGCCCTACCGGTCACGCTACGTCTTAAAAGCTTGGACCATGAAAGACTGCGCCGCGTCTCTTGAGGTCGTCCACCTGTTCCGGACTCAGTCCTTTCACCTGCAGAAAGTTGGCTCCGTAGACGTTCGCGCCTGCAAGGTCGGCACCACTCAGATTCGCACCTCGAAGCCTGGCCCCGCTCAGGTTCGTGTCGCGCAGACTGGCGCCGCTCAGGTTGGCCTCTGTAAGCATCGCGTTGCGAAGGTTGGCACCTGAGAGGTCCGCACCGCTCAGGTTCGCACTCCCCAGAAACCCACTGTCCAGGTCGACGCCGCGCAGATCACAGCCCGGACATGAGTTTGTGCTTCGGAACCTGCTTAGATTGTCGCTTATAGAACTGCCATAGGATGAGTCCGTCTCTGTACCCTGATCCACCGAACTACATCCGACAAAGACCACAACAGCAGCAACTAACAATATCCTTTTTAGATTTCTCATAAGCTATACCGGCCTCCACGTCGTAACAAATTTTCTATGCATGTTATCGTACTCCCGCCTGCCATTCTCTTCTTCCATCAACGCACCGGGCTACCGGGCGGTGTCAACAGGGAGACACAATTGTCTATTCCCTGACGAGGGCGCCGTTTTCTTTGAGATATTTCTTCTGCTCCGGCGTGAGACCTCTAACGCTCAGGAAGTCCGCACCCTCTACCCATGCCCCGTTCAGGCTACTACCGCTCATGTCCGTGCCGTGTAGATCGGAACGCCTGAGATCGGCGGCTTCAAGATTGGCGCCTCTGAAGTCTATGTTTTGCAGTTCACAACCGCTCAGGTTTGCGTTTCTGAGGTTGGCGCCGTTCAGGTTGGCCCCCTCGAGGTTAGTGTTGCGCAGGTCCGCGCTGCTCAGGTCACATCCTGGACAGGCATTCGTGCTTCTCAACTTTTCTATATTTTCTTCCACGGTGGCGCCGTAGACGGGACTGCCCTGTATAGTAAGAATTGTGATGAATAATCCCGTCGACACACACACAACGACGGCTAATAGTGACGCCTTGACTTTGTTCATTCTTCGCACCGTCCTTTCTCTAGCTCTAGAAGCGGAAATCCTTGCATTAAGGCACTTTTCGCCCGTCACTCATTCATGGTACAAAGGAGCAACACCTGGGAACAAAAAAGGCCCGCCGGCTAGTCGTCTATCACGATAGCCTCGCGACTTCTGAGGTCCTCTTTCTGTTCCGGCGTCAGACCTTTGACACTTATAAACCCGGCGTTGATCACCCTGGCGCCGTCCAGCTTGGCCCCGCTTAGATTTGCGTTGCTCAGAACCGAGGCCTCAAGGTTTGCATTAGTCAGGTCGGCATTGCTCAGGTCGGCACCGGTCAGATAGGCATTCATCAGGTTGGCTCCACTGAGGTTGGCCCCCTTCATGTTTGCATTCTCAAGCTGGGCACCCGCCAGGTTGGCGCCGTGCAGGTCACAGCCCGGGCATTTTCTTGTACTCAACAACTCGGCAACGTTTTCATCCACAGTACCCCCATCTTCCTGGGCTGCATCTGTGTACGTTAAAACTGATAAAAATCCAATTAAAACGATAAAAGCCGCAATCGACAATCTTCTTCCTGTACAGCGCATACTTGGCACCATCCTTTCTCTGCTTTCATATCTGAAGCACGTTTTCCCCCTCTGTATACCCTTTACCTATAGCACAGGGTACCCATCTTGCACGTGGCATCAAGTATTATTTTAAAATCTTTCAATGTCCCTCACAATTTTTGTAACAGAAACGGATGTCTTTCTATTGACTTATACGGGCTTAGAAATATAATCACGTTCTGAGGCAAGACATTCGGGAGAAACTGTTTATGAGAATCGGTATACTGGGGGGTACGTTTAACCCCATACATGTCGGGCACCTTATAATCGCAGAAGAGGTGTACCACCGGCACGGTCTGACCAAGGTGCAGTTCGTCCCTTCGGGACAGCCGCCTCACAAGACTGCAGACGATATCATAGAGGCCCGTCACCGTTACGAGATGGTCGCTCTGGCCATTAAAGGCAATGACCACTTTGAGGTCTCAGACGTGGAGATCTCCCGCGTGGGCAAGTCGTATACCATCGACACAATAGACGCCCATCCGGAACTCTACGAAAAAGACTCGGACCCACACCTCATAATCGGCATGGACACCGTGAACGAGCTGCCCACGTGGAAGGACATTAAACGTCTCTCCACATTATGCCGCATCGTCGTGGTGAACCGTCCCGGTAATTCTCAGGACAATCTGGACCGGCTCATCCCGATACTGGGAGAAGAGAAAGTGGAGGAAATGAGGCGTATCCAGGTAGAAATACCGTCTATCGGCATATCCTCTACCGAGATACGGAGAAGGCTAAGAAATGGCCTTCACATCCACTACCTGGTGCCCCATGAAGTGGAATTGTATATTAAAAGGCACGGACTTTATGCACCCTGATATCCAGCAGACACCTTTAGCGCTCATGCAGCAATTAACTTCTCGAGGAATTCTCTGGCCTTTATGACGTCCTTGACGCTCCCCTCCCCGGCCTCTCGCCTTATTATGAGATGCCCGTCATAGCCCGCCTCCAACAAGGCCAGCATATAATCCCTGAAGGGCACTATCCCCTGCCCGGGAATCGTCTCCACATATCCCCTCTCACCCTTCAAGATGTCTCTGGCATAGGCATGAACAATGCAACTACCCAACTCCCGCACTCCCTCAACCGCATCCAGCCCCATCGGTATCAGGACTGAAGGGTCGTAACAGGCCCCGACACCCTGTGTGTCAAGGGAGTCTAGCATTTTTTTTATATCAACGGGTGAGGACGCGCCCACGTGGCTTGCAAGGTGGATGTCATAATTTTCGGCCCGCCTCCCTATCTCATTCAATACCTCCCGGAGTCTGCCGTGTGCCCTGCCTGTTTCGTCTTCAGGCACCCGGCCTATCCCGATGGTGATTATCCGCACCCTCAGGTCGAGCGCCAGCCCTATAAGCTTCTCGG
>JAZGAY010000278.1:0-13298 GCA_036475985.1 Candidatus Brocadiales bacterium | reverse complement strand
CCTGACGGCAATCGGCCGAAGGGCCGGGCCGGACACACCGCCCATCTTAAAACCCAGAACCGGGCGCCGCACCTCAATGTTTATTATCATCCCCGGACCCAGGCTGTTTGTGGCGGTTATACCATCGGCCCCCGCCTCTTCCGCGGCCTTCGCCACCCTGGCTATATCGGGTGTATCGGGGGACAGCTTTACCAGCAGGGGGATGCTGGTTATCCTTCTCGCCGCGGAGACTACCTGCCTCGTGTAGCTTGGAGTGCTTTGCCCCGCCATCATTCCGAAGCCGGGTGTATGGGGACATGAAAGGGATATCTCTATCGCGGCAAAACCCTGACCCCACAGCCCCTCCACCACCTTTACAATATCCCCCACGCCTCTGCCTATGACACTGGCAATAACCGGTACGCCCACCGTCTCCAGGTCGCTGAACTCCTGAGCCGCCGCGTGCAGACCAGGGTTCGAGTAGCCAATTGCATTAATAAGACCCGCCTCAAACCCCACCGTGACCGGATTACTGTGTCCGGGCATGGGGTCGAGGCTTACCGATTTTGTAGTAACAGCGCCGGCGCCTGCGCCGGCCACTGTCTGCAGGAGGGCCTTGGTGGTGCCGAGGATACCCGATGCCAGTACCGTAGGATTGCTGAACTCCATCCCACACACCTTTGTAGACAGGTCGACAGCCATCATGGGCTAATAATATAACAAAACGGAGAAATATATCAATCAAAAAATACCATTTGTGGTGTTGCCATGCCTCGTGAGTTATATATGTTGTATGGTGCCCGTTTACCCCCTCATATCGGATCCCGTACATTTTTTTGTACGGAAATTCTGTGGCTGGATGGGTTCATCGCACGCGCAATCGATTTATGCAATAGCCGGTGTGTGCGGCAGAATCTGGCAATAGGCTAAAGAGCGAGAGAGAGTAACACAGGATTTGTTTCAAACGAGTTCCCTCATACAGTCATCCCGTCCAATCAAAAGGAGCTTCGCAGCGATTGGTAAGACCCGGCCTGCGTCCTCAGCCCGGTTTTTTTATCCTACTACATTCCAGGTAGGCATTTTTCTTTGAATTATCCGCCAAAAAATAATAGAATCTGGCATACTTTTAACTCCAAATAGACCAAAAGCCAGGAAAGGGTTGTGGCAATATGTCGATTACAGTAGACGACGTCATTAAAATAGCAATTGAAAAGGAAGACAACGCCTACAAACTCTACAGTGGGATGTTGGATAAGATAACCGACCCCGGCGCCAAGGCAATGCTATCCAAGCTTGCCGAAGAGGAGCGCTCGCACAAGAACGCACTTGAAAAGCTAAGCATAGAAAAGCTGTCACAAATGGGCTCCCAGAAGGTCCAGGATCTGAAGATTGCAGAGTACCTGAAGGACAGGGAGATTTCAGACTCATCAAGCCTGCAGGACGTGCTGGTATTTGCCATGAAGCGCGAAAAGGAGGCACACGACTTCTACACCAGGTTTGCAAGTGAAATCGGCGACCTCGAGGTAAAGAACATCCTGGAGGCCTTCGCACAAGAGGAGATGAGGCACAAGAGAGACCTGGAGAACTTCTACGACGACGTTATATATCAGGAAGATTAACCGGCCTCTTGCGTCTCCTCATTGTACGGAGAACCCGCCGTCTACGAAGATGGTCTGCCCGGTAACGTAATCCGACCCGCTCGCGGCCAGGAAGACCACCGTACCCACAAGGTCCGAGGGCTGTCCGAGCCTCTTCATTGGCACCTTGCTCTCCAGGGCCTTTCTTACCTTTGGGTCGTCCAGCATCTTTTTTGTTATCTCCGTCTCCATAGTACCGGGCGCTATTGCATTGACGTTGATGCCGTATCTGGCCCACTCCACCGCAAGGGCGCGTGTAAGTTGTATAACGCCTCCCTTGCTTGCACAGTATGCAGAAGAATTTCTGGCGCCCAGGGCGCCCATTGCCGCAGCCATGTTTACGACCTTACCCCTCTGCCTCTCAATCATGTGCCTGCCCACGGCCCTGCAACATAGATAAGCGCTTGTCAGGTTGGTGTTAATCACCCTAAACCAGTCCTCAATCTCTGAGTCGACTATAGGCTTCCCCGCATACGTGCCTACGTTATTTACCAGGATGTCTATCTTCCCGAACTTTCCGAGCGTCTGGGCCACTATTCGGTCAACGTCTTCGGGGACGGTAACGTCAGCTGCCACCGTCAGGGTACGCACGCCCATGTCCGAGACCTCCTTCTCGGCCTCTGCCAGCTTTACGGGCCCGCGCGCCACCATCACAATATCCGCGCCCGCCTCTGCCAGGCCCATGGCCAGACTCTTGCCAAGCCCCTGACTTGCACCCGTCACCAGGGCAACCTGTCCCCGTAGCTCAAATGCTTCCATGCACATAAAATCTAGCTCCTACTTCTGTCTGGACGGGAATCCGCGAACATAGACGATGACGGCCTTAATCTCCTCTTCATTCATCTTATCCTTGAAGGAGAACATTCTGCCCGGAGAACCGTTCTTAATCTGCTCCGTCATCCGCTCGTCCGTCTCCTTTTCCTGCCATTCGACGCTGGTGAAATCAGGAAATTCCACGCCTTCGGCCATTGCAGCCAACTGTTTACCCAAATCTGTGCCTTTACCGTCCTGGCCGTGACATGGTACGCAGTGGGTCTTGAACAAGTCCGCTCCGCCACTGCCTGCCTCGACCTCCATCGTCAGGAACAAAGGCGTAAACATGCAACATGCGAACGTTATTGTAGCTAAGACATGCTTCATTTCTGAACCCTTTTCTGAGTAAGAATGCAAATTGCCACTGAACCGGGCGTAAAAATGGATGCTAGCAGGAAACGTAAACAAAATCAACTTAAAGGCTTGAAGCGGTGGCGTTATCTGCTACAATTCGTTAACTTTTGGAGATCCGGGAGTATTATGACACTCAATGCAAAAAGCCTTTCGGTACTGGTCGGCCTGCTCATCAGCTGCTTCTGCCTTTGGCTCTTCTTACGGGGGATTAACTGGGAAGAACTATCACGGGCGCTGCATGAAGCAAACTATATATACGTAGTACCTGCCATACTGCTTAGCCTTGTTGGCTACCTGATAAGAAGTGCACGCTGGGAGATCCTCATACTCCCCATCAAAAAGGTGTCCTTCATGAATGTCCTCTCCGCCATGTCCATCGGTCTTATGGCAAACCACCTCCTTCCAGCCAGGGCGGGGGAAATAATTAGATGCGTTGTCCTCGGCAAGACCGAATCTACAAGGACTACGGGGATATTTGCTACGGTGATAATGGAAAGGCTCCTAGATTCGGTGAGTCTAATCATCTTTGCCACAGTAATAATTGCCATTATCTCGCCCCACGCCGGCGGACAGCTTCACACAGACACGCAGGCCTCCTTAAATACTGCGAACGACGACCTGCATCTCTTCGACCAGTTAAAGGAAGGTATAGGCATACTGGGCGGCGTATGCCTGGTTATCATCGCCTTTCTCGTCTTCTTAGACATATACTCACGGAAGGTCATCGACCTAACCGGCAGGACCATCTCCTTCATGCCCCACGCCATTACGGACAAGATACTACACCTGCTTGAGTCTCTTGCCCGAGGTATGAGGGTCCTGAAAAACGCCCGGCAGTTACTTTGGATATCTTTTCTTTCTTTTAGCTTGTGGATTTTATTTACAACCGTGATGGTGGTTCTTGGCTACTCATTTGGGATAGAAATCCCTTTTGCGGCGATGTCGTTCGTACTTGTATGCATGTCACTGGCAATCGCCCTGCCGCAGGCCCCGGCCTACATTGGCGTCTTCCACCTTGTGGTGCAGAAGAGCCTGGAACTCTTTCACGTAAGCCCTGCCGCCGCCCAAAGCTTCGCCATTGTCCTGTGGGCAATAAGCGTCTTTACATCAATAATTATAGGCACACTCTTTCTCTGGAAGGAGGGCCTGAGCTTCGGCCAGATAATAAAGGCGCGGGAGACCGCAAACCAAGATGCGGTTAATGGAAAATAATGCGCCCGCGGCGAGTAAAACTACCTGGGGAGCCTTGCAAGCAGTTCATAGTATGGGAAATCGCTGCCGGGGCACTGTGTATCTCGCATATGTCTGTGCAATATTACGTTCTCTGAAGGTATGTTGCAGGTCCGCTGAAGTTCTTTGACCAGTTCCACCAGGCTTCCCATCTGTTTCCCGGTAGGGTTTCCCACCTCGAAATCGCCGACGAGGCATATCCCTATGCCATGCTGGTTATATTGCGCCGACCCCGCGTGTGCGCCGTCAATCTGCTGGGTCCACCTGTGACCTGTCTCTACCAGGCCATTTGCCGAGCCGTTCCCGTTGCCGATAACAAAATGGTAGCCAAGCCCCCTGTCCCATCCCCTCTTGTTACGGTGAAATTCGTCAAAGGCCCTGGCGCTGCCGGCCGGGGTCGCGCTATGATGGACTACTATATATCTCCATTTATTCGGCACAACATTCACGCGAGGCAGAGTGAGCCTGCTGGGTACCTCTTTTCTGTCCACCAACGGCCTGATCTTTGGTTTAACGGCCACACCTGGAGGAGGCGTTTCCACCGTACCACAACCAGTTATTAGAATTGTACAGGCAACAAGAAAGGATATGACGGTCAGTCCCTTAAGCCCGTCCATAAACACACCTCTAAAATTGTCTCTCGCTATCCAGCAGGATAGTCACCGGGCCGTCATTGGCCAGTTTCACAAGCATCTTCTCCTGGAACGTCCCCTCCGCTACGGGTACGTCCATCTGCCTCAGGCGTTCGACAACCAGGTTGTACAACCTTTCGGCCTTTTCAGGCGCCGCCGCATCGACAAAGGACGGCCGTCTCCCCTTCCTGCAGTCACCGTACAGGGTGAACTGTGAAACCGCCAACACCCCCCCACCGGCCTCTTTCAAGGAAAGGTTCATCTTCCCCTGGCCGTCCTCGAAGACCCTGAGCCCGCAGACCTTTGCGGCTACATACTCTGCGTCCTCTTCAGTGTCACCCTCTCCGACGCCGATAAGGACCACGAAGCCGCGGCCAATCTCACCGACGAGATTCTCTTCTACCTCTACACTGGCATGTCTTACCCGTTGAACTACGGCCCTCATGAGGACTTTTTTCCGTATACGTTTGCCATAACAAACTTTCGGATTATAAAGTGCCCTTCTTCACATGGTCAAGAGAATTCTAGTCCATTATGTGCCAGTGCCCTCGGCCACGGGATAATAACTAATTGACATGTGTTAAAATTTCCCGGGAGAAGATGGCCTGCAGGGAAATTAACGCAGCATATCTACCGTTTGACAAAGGTCGCGTCAGTTGATAGACTTGCCTTGGAGAAAATCGCAATTTTGACCTGTATATATACATAACACACCATAGGACTAACGTTATGTTTCGTAGATACTTACCCGGCATATTCCCTTTACTGCTACTTATTTCAACAGTTATCGTCTCTGTTACCGCCGACGCGCAGGAGCAGGGCACCACTATACTTCCCGTAGAGGATCTGCGACCGGGGATGAAGGGCTATGGCAAGACGGTCTTTTCGGGTAACAGGATAGACACCTTCGACGTAGAGGTGCTTGGCGTCTTGAAGAACTGGGAGGCCAAGAGCGACATGATACTGGTCAGGATGTCCGGAGACCCGCTTGAGGAGACGGGCATAATATCGGGAATGAGCGGCAGCCCCGTATATATAGACGGTAAGCTCATCGGAGCGGTATCGTACGGCTGGAGCTTTGCAAAGGAGGCGATTGCCGGCGTAACTCCCATAAAAGACATGCTTAATGTGATGAACATCTCTGCGGAACACGCGGAGGCCGACGAAGTCCCCGCCGGATCCATGCCAACACCATGGGAATCTTATCCGTCCCTGCAGGAGCCGGGCGTAAGACAGATGCTCGCCGAGAGGGGACACCCCGGGTCGGACCCCCTTCGCCTCATGCCCATAAGGACACCCCTTGTCGTATCGGGGCTTGACCCACGGGTCATAAAGGATCTGCCGGCCACGCTGGAGAACTATGGTCTATTTCCGGTCCAAGGTGGTGGCGAGATGTCTGGAATTACAGACACAGCCACAGAACTCGTGCCCGGCTCGGCGATAGCATGCGTGCTTGCCAGCGGCGACATCACCGCCTCCGCCATTGGTACAGTCACCTACCGTGAGGGCGACAACATACTGGCCTTCGGGCACCCCTTCATCCAGTCGGGCACGACAGACATGCCTATGGCCGGCGCTTACGTGTACACCGTGTTGCCAAGTCAATCCACGTCACTCAAGATAGCCGCCCCTACAAACATCGTCGGCCGTATTTCACAGGACCGAAGGGCGGCACTGGCGGGCACTATCGGCGAATTCGCACGGATGATACCATGCCACGTCAGCGTCAGAGGCGCTCAAAGCGTCGACTATGACTTCGAAGTGGTAAACGACCGGTCGCTGACGCAGACCCTCCTGCGGTGGGCTGCCGAAAGCGCCTTACTGGCCACCGAGCGGCAGACCGGGGACAAGACCGTCAAACTCACCCTCTCTGTTTATGTCGACTGTATGGACAGGCCCATAAAAATAGAAAACACAATGTACGAGCCCCATCCCACGTGGTTCCCGGTATACTACATAACCCAACCCATCTCTTCGATAATGGACAACAACTTCCGGAAGGTTAACATAGAGAAAATCACGCTCGAAGCCGAGGTGTCGTCAGAGCCCAAGGTGGCCCAAATACAGAGCATACACGTAGATAAAAGACGCGTAACGCCTGGCGAGACCGTTCACGTGACCGTCACCATAAAGCCTTTTGGCCAGGAACCCACCACCAGAACGATCCCGATACTTATACCGCCTGACACGGCCCCCGGCACCAACATTGTACTGAACGTATGCGATTCAAACACCAGCCAGGTCATCGCCAGGGGCAGGGCGCCGGACGTCTTTACGCCGTCGAGTTTTAAGCACCTCGTAGAAATCCTTGAAGAAACCGAACCCAACACCAATCTTATTGTACGCGCATTACTCTCAAAAAGAGGCGTTACCTTTAAGGGTCAGAAGTTTCCCTCTCTACCTTCTTCAGTGATGAACATCATGTCCTTTTCCAACCAAAGCGGGGTTAACCGCCTGATGGACGAGATTGTGTGCCGGGAGCCGGTAGAGTGGGTACTGGCCGGTTCTAAGACACTGCATTTATTCGTGAAAGAAGATTGACGTGCGGTCCACCATCTCCATCCTTATAGCATTTGTTTCGGTAACGTTTATCTACAGTGTAGATACCCGGGCCGTTTCCACCAACTTTTTCAAACAGTCTCCCGCCATAGGCTTTGAACAGGGCAAAAAGAACTCTGTCTCCCTGACCATAGACGGCTTAAAGTTGGCTCCGGAACTCACCCTTGTAAAGGGCATAGAGGAACAATACGTGTGGTGTCTTGCCAATGATGAATACGGCAACGTCTACATTGGTACGGGCGACCCGGGCGCGGTCTACAAGTTGTCTCCTCTGGGCAACCTTTACCTTCTCCACAGATTCGAAGAACTATACGTGCAGTCGCTTGCAATAAGTCCCTCCGGGCACGTCTTCGTAGGGACATCGCCCCAGGGTATTATCTACAGAATAACCCCCTGGAATGAGGCCGTCATGGTTTGCGACCTTCCTGATTCATATATCTGGAAGCTCCGATTCGATGAGACAGGCGGGCTGTATGCGGCGACAGGACCGGAAGGCAGGATATACAGAATAACCGAGGATGGCGAGGCAACTGTCTTTTTCGACTCTCCACAGTCACACATCCTCGACATTGTCTTCGACAAAGCCAACAACCTCTATGCCTGCAGTGAGCCCGACGGCCTGGTCTACAAACTAACTTCCGCCGGGGACCCCTTTATGATATACGACGCGGACGAAGACGAAGTGCACAGCCTGGCCATTGATAGCGCAGGCAACATTTACGCGGGCACGGCGTCAGGGGCGCGTCCGCCGTTACCGATACCACAAGTGCCCACCACCCGGCTACCCCTTGAACCCCTGCCGTCGGTAGAGACTGTACCGCCGCTGGAAGTCGCCGACACCCCTCAGCAAGTACCTCACCCCACGCCCATCGCACCCAAAAGGCCGATGCTGAGACCAGGGTACAGACCCCATCTCTACCCCCACACCCCGGAGGCAAGAAACACCGTTTATAAGATTACGCCTGACGGTCTCGTCAAGAGGATTCTAGACGACACTCCCGGATTCATATTCGCCATATGCACGGACGACAAGGAGAACGTCTATGTAGGAACGGGTGAGAAGGCCAGATTGTACATGATAGACATAGACAACGACGAGAATGTCCATACCGTCCTTGAGGCCGAGGAGTCTCAAGTGCTGTCTTTATTGTTTTTGACGCGGCGGGGACTCTTTTTTGGCACCGGCAACGAGGGACGTCTTTACCAGCTTTCCCAGACGTATGCAGAGAAAGGCACCTTTGAGTCATCCGTATTTGACGCCAAGGTCGTCTCTACCTGGGGCAACGTTACCTGGGACGCAGACGTCCCCGAAGGCGCCGGCCTGACGGTCGCAACGCGCACGGGTAACAGTGAAAAGCCGGACAACACATGGAGTGAATGGTCCACGGCGCAGGCCTCGGGAGAAAAGACCCAGAATCCTCCAGCACGGTTTGTCCAATACCGTGCCAGTCTTTTCACCGCACAACCTGACACGTCACCACTCCTGAAGGACGTTTCCATAGCCTACCTGCCAATGAACCAGCCCCCGGAGATAATCTCGCTGAGCGTTGACGGCACTCCATACCGGGCATCGGGCGAAGAGGGCCAATACCGTCCCCATTCGGGGCTTCGTGCAAAGCAAACAAATGTCCACAGACCGCCTCCGCGAATAATGCCAGGAAAACTCCCTGAGACCGGAAAACCATCGCGTGCAGGCACAAAGTTCGTAAAATGGCAGGCCACCGACCCCAACGGTGACAAAATGAGCTATACGCTCTCCTACAAGGGTGCCCGGGAGAGGAGCTGGAAACCTCTACAAGAAAACACAGAAAAACTCTCTTATCTGTGGCAGACCACAAGGGTGCCTGATGGAGAATATCTGGTAAAACTCGTTGTCTCGGACCAGCCGGACAATCCGCCAAACGTCTCCCTAATCACCGAAAAAACCACGCAGCCCTTTGTCATAGATAACACGCGACCCCAGCTGACAAGGCTCTCAGCCTCGGGCGCCGGTTACGATAAGGTTACAGCGGAAGGCACCGTGTCTGACGGGTTATCCGACATTTCCAGGCTACAATACTCTGTGGATGCGGCCGATTGGGTGGGCATATTCCCGGACGACATGATCTTTGATGCTCAGGAAGAATCCTTCCACTTCACCATCGAGGGGCTTGAACCCGGAGAGCATACAATAGTTATAAACGCCACCGACACAGAGGGTAACATCGCAAGCGGCAAGGTGCTAATAGAGATTATAGGTGGTTAGCCCGGTTTACCGCGGGCCGGCTTCGGGCATACTTCAGCAGAACCAGCCTCTCCACAGCCACCTACGCACCTGGTCCCTTTAGAAGACCTCTAACGACAAGCTCGTGCATGGTGTTGCCCAGTGTCTGGTTATAGAAAGACTGCACATGGAGAACCTTCTCCACCGTGTCCAGACTCAGCTCTTCCAGTATCCTGTTGGCCTTAAGACTCGTACAGACTAAAATCAACGTCAACACCAATACTGAGGCTATACATGTCACAAGGAGCCAGTAACTCGCCACCGCAAGCGGAGTCCAGTACAGACTGAGCAGCGCAAGGATTAAAGAGGTCCAGAGGACTCCCGTTACCGCGATCCATGTCGCGCGGAAGGACCGGCTCTCCAGAAGCCTTTCGCAGGGTATCAACCCGTCGAGAAGCCTCTCTAGAGAATACGTGTACAGCCTGCCCACCGCCTTCTGATACGGAACGTCCTTTGACATACTCAGCAATTCGTCCCTGTCCTCCCGCTTCATAACACCTTTCAGGACAAGAAGCCTCCTCTGCCCGTCATAACGTATTCTACGCCTAAGCGAACCCGAGAACTCGACCTCTGCCGGAAGCGTTTCCAGCCTTTCGCAGGTCTCACTGAAGGCCCTCCGTGGTGTTTTCGATATGAGAACAATAAGCCACCTGTGGGGAGTCCCCGGCGGGTATACAAACAGGTGAGTAAGCCACGCAGTGACCACCGCACTGCAGACGCCGGACACTATGAGGAGCGGGCTTATATGCCGCAGGTCTTCAAGAGGGTGCGACGTGTTGACTACTTGAAAGGCTTCTATCATATTCCTCCGGACTCATCCTGGGTTAAGTCTTCGTCAATTGCCGGGACTATCTCCCAGGTCCATTCCCTTTATTTCAATTCTTTCTCTCTCATGTTCCTTGAATATATCTTCCCATGTTCTCGCGTACTCTGCGTCATCATAAAAAAAAGTCGCCGGGCCGTAGGGGTCGCGGGAAAACTCGACGCACACGTGCCTGCCGTCCACGATGTAGAAGTGTTTCTGAATAACGTTCTTATTAACAAACAGTCTTATTCCGTCATATCTCCGCTTCAGCTCTACAAGACCGGGGTTTTCCTTCTTGAGCATGTCAACCATATTGGCTACTTCAAGACCGGTATCCCCTTCCGATTTCCGGAAGCAGATACGCACGTCACAGCCCTTCGAGGCCAATCTCTCCAGTAATTCAATAACCTTTACGTCTTCAAAGATGCCGTGGCTCAAGAAGCACTCGACGATCTTAACGCTCTCTTCTGCCCTGCCCAGCAGCCTCAGAAGCTCTCTCTTGCCCCTTGGCGAGACAAGGCTGTCTACCCTTATTACGGCCTCCGTATCGCTCTGAAGGGTCTTAAATGCGGCCGGCGTGAATATGCTCATAGTAATTAGTTCTCAGAAAGTTGGTCTCAAACAAAAACACCATAATAGTAAGGGCACCCCGCACAAGGCAGGGTGCCCTTACATAGACTTCATTAACAGCCTTTATTTCCTCTTTGCCTTTTTCTGGGCCTTTTGCTGTGCGTAGAAGGCCTTTTCGAGTACCATCAACCTGTGGAAGGCAGGGTAGCAATCCTGGCCATGCACCGCATGGTCAAGACCTATCCTCTCTACCTCCTCCGATACCCTGACACCCATGGTGTACTTCATAGTAAACCATATAAAGCCTCCACAGGCAAACGCCCATGCCATAACAATAACCAGGCTTATAAACTGGGCAAGGAGTTGCCATCCGGAACCGACGATACAACCGATTACTCCACCATAACTGCCGTCGGCAAAGATACCTACGGCCATTATGCCCCACAGGCCGCACGAGCCGTGGACCGATACTGCACCCAGCGGGTCGTCGATCTTGAGTTTCCAGTCCAGAAGCCACACGGAGCCCATCATGATAAAGGCGGCGATTATCCCAATCACCACGGCCGCCCACGCCGGAACCCAGGCGCACGGGGCCGTAATGGCGACAAGCCCGCCAAGCGCACCGTTGCACATCCAGCCCACGTTCGGCTTGCCCTGCTTACCCCAGGTCACAAATATAGCCACAACCGCCGCTGCCGCCCCAGCCAGGAAGGTGTTGACAATCACGACCGACGTCCTCAGGTCCGTTGCGGCAAGGGTACTGCCCGGGTTAAAACCGAACCAACCGAAGTACAGGAAGAGGGTGCCCACCACCACATAGGTCATGTTATGGCCCGGCATGTTGTTCGGTGTGCCGTCGGCGTTGAACTTCCCCTTCCGGGGCCCCAATGCCCATGCGCCCACAAAGCCCATCATACCGCCTATGGCGTGGACCACACCGGAACCCGCAAAGTCCAGGGCGCCAGAGCCGATAGGCAGCTGGCTGAGCCAGCCACCACCCCAAATCCAGTGGCCGTAGATAGGATAGACTACGCCGGCGATGAAACAGGCATGGATAATATATGCAGGAAAGGTGCATCTGCCCGCTATCGCACCAACGGGTATGACAACGGCCTTCGTCAAGAAGACCATCTGGAACATCCAGAGTATGAAGGTATTTACGTCGTATGCGCCCCCGTAAAGTAGCCAACCACTGTACCCTACGGCATCATTTCCTTCCAATGCCCCGGGATAGCCGCTGCCCCCGAACATCAGGGCAAACCCCCATACCCAAAACACAAGACCTGCGAGGGTGGTGTCAAGGAAGGTCTGGCAGAGATAGTTCAGCATGTGCCTTGCGTGGAGGAAGCCTCCCAATAACGCAAAGCCGGACTGCATCATAAAGACCAAGACCGCGGCAAGCACCGTCCACGTGAAGTTTATCGCCGAGTGCACGCCTACCACGGTGTTCATGTCAACCGCTGAGCCGTCGGCGTCACCTATGCCCCGAAGGGTCCAGGGCACATCCGTCTCTACAGGGGTTGGCGGAGGGACCCACGGCTTTGCATCATGTTGCTGCGCCGTGGCTATCGGGTCACAGACAAATCCAACCACACAAAACACCATCAACAGGACAATAAAGGGTAAAAGTCTTTTCATCATAACGCTTCTCCTAGTAAGCGGTCCAGTCGACCAGTTGCGCCTAAAAAGACTTTTATTTCCCGTACTGTGGCCACGCGAGGCACTGAGGTGCCACCATGGTACAGGACCCTGCCATGGTGAAAATAAAAGATATTCTCTTTTTAAAGGGATTCTTATCGCATAGTCTGCTCCTGCTCTCAGGCTGTGCTCAGATAGACTCACATAAACATTCGGCACAGTTTACCAGAGAACAGAGGCGATTTGTATAAAAAAAAGAAATCCCCCAAGAGGTGTGTATCATTTAAGTAACTATCTGTTAAGGAATTAAGAACAAAAATGTTTTTTAGTCCCTGATATCCTTAAAAATTCCCTTGACAACGTAAAGGTTTATTCCTAATATCTTTAAACATTTCAAAGAATCGCAAGTCACCATGGTCCGATGCCTTTCCAGGATCAGGGGGTTCATAATAAATGGTTGCTGCCTGTAGACGTTTTTTTTGTTTTGCGATGGTATCTTTCATCGTTATTGGGCTATTATCATCTACTGTATTTGCAAGAAATTACGTAATTAACGGAAGCCTGCAGGCAAAAGGCAAGAAGAGACACATTGGAAACAGCAACGTACACAAAGAGTCTCTAGTCGTCGGCAAGACTAGGGTTTACGTCAAGATTGTAGTCGATGTCGGGAAAAGGTACATGGGAGACGTCGGCAAAAGGCAGAGAGTGTTGCTGTATCTGCTGCCCAAAGACGTGGTTTATGACGAGGTGAGTAAACGCATTTTCTACTACAAAGACGATACCGAGATTGAGATAGGAAGGGAGAAAAGGTTTTTGGG
>JAZGAY010000277.1:0-3549 GCA_036475985.1 Candidatus Brocadiales bacterium | reverse complement strand
TATCCAGCTCAGACACTCCAGTAAAACCAGGCTCCGGGTTACCGTACCAAGACACGACAGATTTGATCTACCCCGTCCAGTGATAAAAAGTATCCTCAGACAGGCCGACCTTACCGTTAAGGAGTTTTTGGAAATTTTATAGCCTTTCAACGAAATTCCTAGGGCTAAAATCACGTCAGAGGCGGATCGTGCCTTAGGCAGCTTCCCGAGGTGGCTCAAAGGAGATTCACCTCTTGGCAAACTTTCAGCCTCAGGCACGACCCTGGATCACCCCCTGCACGAAAGCCCCCCCGCCGTGATGCACCCCTGGGTCAGATTGCATTAATAATTTTCTGGCCCCTCGTGCTACTAAATAACCTCTCAAGGACCTGTTTTCCACGCCTTATGTGCTTGTGTTGACAATACTTATGTATGCCGGCATCACGAGCATGTGCAGAAGGGTTTCATGATTATAGGGCGTTTTCGGGGGGTGTAAGTGAAAAAATTTGAATATTTGCTGGACGGAAGGGGTGAAAAATTATAGAAGAATAGGTTTAAGAAGTGGGGCGGAGGGGGCGCTTCGGCTGAGGCAAATGGCCACTATACGGATACTTATAATAGAAGACGAACGCCAGACGGTGGATGAGCTCAGGGACCACCTGGAACTCTTCGGCTATGAGACGGAGGTTGCCCTGACAGTACCCGTGGGCGTGAGCATCATAGAAGAACGCCAGATGGACCTGGCCATAGTGGGCGAAGAGGTCCACGATGTCAGCGGTCTGGACGTCCTCGCGAAGCTCAAGGAAATCGCTCCGCTGATGAAGGTGGTGATGATGACCTCTCAGAGGGCGAAGCGCTACCATGCGTCCTTGATAAGGTCCGGTGCCCAGGGGGTTATAACCCAGCCGCTCGACAAAAAATTGTCCTTAAAGGTGATTGGTAGCATAGTAAAGTCTCCGCTGTTGCCGAGGAAGAGAAAGAGAAGAAGGATAAAAATAAAGATCAAAAAGAAGGCCGGGACGAAGGTGCGTGCAAAGGTAGCGGTAAAATCCAGGGTCAAGAAAAAGGCCGTAAAAAAGGTTACAAAGAAGAAGGTCAAGAAAAGGACTAAAAAGAGGTAGGGGTGAAAAGGGTCATAATTCCCGCATGTATGTGTTACCATGCCGGCCGCTTTTAGTATGGTCGCGGCGCTGAGATTATACATAGAGACAAGGGGAAGGACGACGGTTCCGGTACTAAGACTGGCCCTTGCCGCATGTTTTGTTCTCATTTCCCACCAGACCCCCCTATGGGCCGAACACTCCGGCGGGTCTTTAAAGAAGAAGATTGACCGCATCCTATCGACTCCCCCCTTAAAGGGCGCCTCCGTAGGTATCTGCATCGTTTCCCTTCAGGATGATGATAATGATTACAGGAAACTTTACAGCCTGAACGGCGATGAGCGTTTCATAGTGGCGTCGAACATGAAGCTCCTTACCACGGCCGCTGCGTTCAAATACCTGGGCCCGGAATATGAGTTTAAAACGGTCGTCTATCGCCGTGGCGATATCTCAGAGGAAGGGGTCCTGGACGGTGACATAATTATAAAGGGCGGCGGCGACCCGAACATCTCAGGCCGCTTTTACGAGGGCAGTAGCACCGCCATACTGGAGGGCTGGGCCTCAGCATTGATCGATGCCGGCATAACGGAGGTCGGCGGTGACGTCATTGCGGACGATACGTGGTTTGACAGGGAGTACATCCATCCCGATTGGCCCAGGAACCAGCTCTCCCGGTGGTACTGTGCGCCGGTAAGCGCGCTGTCCTTTAACGACAACTGTATTGAGCTCCGCATACTGCCCGGCGATAACGGCAGGGTGGAAGTCGTCAAGGAGCCCGGCACCCGGTACGTTACCGTGCACAATTCATCTCGTATGGTCAAGAAAAAGAAGGGCACGAATTTTATCATTAACAAAAGACCCGGCACCAACGAGATTTTTGTGAGTGGAAAGGTCAAGAGAAATAGTCTGCCCACGACGCACTTTATAACGGTTGATAACCCCCCACTTTTTCTTGCCAGTGTTTTTAGAGAGGTCCTGGAACTGCAGGGCGTTAAGGTAGACGGCAGGGTCCGGCTCGTTGCCGAGGGGGATGCGGATTCTCCTGCGGAACTGCACGAAGTGGCATCGACTGTGTCAACCATGGCCCGGTCCGTTAAGGTCGCCAACACAAAGAGCCAGAATTTTTATGCAGAGCAGATACTCAAGACCCTGGGCGTTGAGGTAAAGGGCGAGGGCAGTTTTGCCGCCGGCCGTGAGGTCTTGGAGGAGTTTCTGCTGGAACTGGGATACCCTCCCGACAGATACGAGATTTCAGACGGTTCCGGACTGTCAAGAAAAAACAGGCTCTCGCCCCGCATGATAGTGGACATCCTTGCCTATATGTACAGGACCGTGAACGGGGACGTTTTTTACTCGTCGCTGTCTGAGTCCGGCGTGAGCGGCACCCTCAAGAACCGCCTGAAGAAAAAACCCTACAAGGGCAGGGTGAGGGCGAAGACGGGCTATATACGCGGGGCCAGCGCCCTCTCCGGATACGTAGATACCCTGGACGGCGAGACACTCGCCTTTTCCATTCTTATTAACAACTTTAAGGGACCCAACTCAAAGATTAAAAGGATACAGAACTCCATATGCAGAGTGCTGGTGGATTATTAGTCAGATGAAGCTTGACAAGATAAAGGGCGTATACGCGGTTCATTCATATTTCTACGACAGCGTCTTCGGCAGACTCTATGCCCCGGGCAGACTGGCGGCCATAAGGCTGATGGACATAAAAAAACCCGGCCAGGAGATCCTTGAGGTGGGTGTTGGCACGGGTGTGTCGTTGCCGCATTATCCCAGGCACGCCAGGGTGGTGGGGATAGACATCTCGAAAGAGATGCTTGAGAAGGCGGAGCGGCGAAAGACCTCCATGGGCCTCTCCAACGTCGAGGTCCGCGAGATGGACGCGGGCGACCTTGACTTCCCCGACGCACGGTTCGATAAGGTGATAGCCGCCCACGTGATAAGCGTGGTGCCGGAACCTTCAAAGGTGGTGAAGGAGATGGCGAGGGTCTGTAAGGACGAAGGCAACGTCTACATACTCAATTATATCGGCGCCGCGGGCGGCGTAGTCGGCTGGTTCGAACAAAAATTCCAGCCCTTCCGCGAGGCGATGGGCCTGGGGAGGAACGTGGACTTTGGGCTGCTCATCGCCGAGGCCGGGCTTGTCATTGAACACATCGAGAATGTAAACGTTTTTGGCATGTGCAGCCTGATAAAGTGCAGGAAGCGGCGGTAAGAAAAACCGGGGCGCCGCCGCGCCACTTTCTGGGGCGCCGCCGCGCCACTTTCTGGGGTGCCGCCGCGCCACTTTCTGGGGTGCCGCGCCGCTTTCTAGGGTGCCGCGCCGCTTTCTAGGGCGCCGACGCACCCTGCATCAGGTCTGTTTCTCAGGTTTTATTGTTTTATCCAGGTAGTCGCAGTATTTCACTATAATGCACTCATAGCAGAGCGGTTTTCGTGCGGCGCAGATTTTTCTGCCGTGGTC
>JAZGAY010000276.1:0-3469 GCA_036475985.1 Candidatus Brocadiales bacterium | reverse complement strand
CGAAGACTATAGGTGTAGAGACGGCTATCGGCTCGGGGCCGAAGAGCGTGGTTCTGAGCAGATAGCCCCCGGGGACAAAGAAAATAAATAGGAGATGAATCAATGCGGAAGCAAGGATGAGAAGCCCGAATAATTCCCAACTGCCTCGTCGTACGCTGTTGTTAGCCATGCCGTAAGTATAATAAGGACCACATGTTAATACCACCCAAACCGGTTAATAAAATTCTAGAATATCCCCATGTGTTTGTCAATGCAATTGTGATCTTTACGCAATTGTGCATTGATTGTTAAGACTTTTAGCAACGGGGGGATAGGGGGGTTTTCTATTGACAGGTTCTCTATAATGGGGCTATAGTACTTCCGAACTTTTACTGACGCCGGGAAATGTCAATCCACTTATGGGCAAGCTATTACTGGAGATAGGTACCGAAGAAATTCCTGCCGGTTATGTGGCGCCCGCTCTCGGGCAGATGGAGGTCCTTCTTAAGGAGGGGCTTGAAAAAAAACGCCTGAAGGTCGGACTGGTAAAGACCTTTGGGACTCCTCGCCGCCTTGGACTTTACGCAGAGGACATACCTGAGAAACAGTCTACACAGACAGTGGAGTTGCAGGGTCCCGCAACCAGTGTAGCCCTCGACGCCGATGGCCAACCCACAAAGGCCGGACTCGGTTTTGCCAGGGCGCAGGGAGTGGACTTTGGCCAATTAAAGGTCAAAGATACTCCCAAGGGCCCTTATCTGTTTGCGGTCAAGACCCATGAGGGTGAACTGTCTATAAAACTGCTTCCCGGTATCCTGTCCGACATCATCCGTTCAATATCATTCCCCAAAAGGATGAGGTGGTGCGGGCCGGGACTTTCATTTGCCAGGCCCATTCGCGGGATAATGGCCATGTTTGACGCAGCGGTCGTAGAACTTGAGCTTAACGGCATAAGAAGCGAGCGGGTCACCTCTGGTCACCCGTTCCTCTCCGGCAAAATAATTACCATCAAGAAGGCGGACCTTGGGACCTATAAAGACCTTCTGAGAAAGGAGAAGGTGATAGTAGACCCGGAGGAACGAAAGTCCGTACTCCGGGATGCAATAAATCGAATTATGCATAGATACGGCTCTGAACTGAAGGAAGAAAAACTCCTGGAGGAGGTTAATTACTTGGTGGAGTATCCGTTTCCGGTGGAGTGCGCGTTTCCGGAGGAGTTTTTGCGGGTACCGCAGGAAGTGGTGGAAACGGTGATGATAAGTCACCAGCGGTATTTTCCGGTGGAGGACGGCAGCGGAAAGCTCCTGCCGCGTTTCATTGCAGTGACGAACAGGGGTGAGCGAGAGGCACGTCAGGCCGTTGAGGGTAATGAGAGGGTGCTTAGGGCGCGTCTTGCAGACGCAAAGTTCTTCTGGGAAGAGGACAGGAAACTTCGATTGGAGGAGAGACTCGAGGGGCTTAAGGACGTGGTCTTTCATGAGAAGCTGGGGAGCTATTGGGATAGAACGGAGCGGATTGACAGGCTTTCTTCATATCTGGCGCTAAAGCTTGACCTGAAAGTAGAAGAACGGGATGCCCTGCACCAGGCTGCCCGTCTGTGCAAGGCCGACCTGCTTACGCAGATGGTAGGAGAATTTCCAGAGCTACAGGGTGTGATGGGTTGTCACTATGCAAGGGAGGAAGGGCTGCATGAAGAGGTTGCAGTCGCGATTATGGAGCACTATATGCCGAGGTACGCAGGCGATGAGTTGCCGAAGACGCAGCTTGGTGCGATGCTTAGTCTGGCCGATAGATTTGACGCGCTGTGCGCATGCTTCTCGGTGGGGCTGGTGCCCACGGGTTCGCAAGACCCGTACGGGCTTAGACGCCAGGCCCAGGGGATAATACGCATCCTTGAGTCGCGGCGGTTGGGACTATCCTTGCAGGACACAATAGCGACGGCCCTTGAGAATTTTCCGCCGGCAAAGGGTGCCGCCGCACCGGTAAAGGGTGCCGCCGCAAGGGAAATAACCGCATTCTTCAGAGACAGGCTCAACCAGACATTCCGTGAAAGGGGCCACAGGTATGACGTCATTAACGCCGTCCTGGGCGCCGGCTTTGACAACGTAAGCGATTTCTCGGACCGCGTCGGAGTCATTTCCAAGATATCAAAGAACTCGTACTGGCAGGAACTGGTCACGGTGGCGGAAAGGACGTTCAACATAGGTAAGAAGGCACCCTCCGCCGGAGAGGTTGACGAAGGTCTGTTGAAGGAGGATGAAGAACGAACCCTCTGGGACGTATACATGGAGAACAAGGATAAGATAACGTCGCTTGTAGACGATAAAAAATACGAAGAGGTCTCAAGGGTTTTTGCCGAGACGTTTGCCGGACCCGTCCACACGTTTTTCGACAAGGTGTTCGTAAACGTGGAAGACGAAAAGCTCAAGAACAACCGCCTGGTACTCGTAAAGAAGATAAATCAACTCTACGCCCCCAGGGTTGCCGAGCTCTCACAGATCGTGTCGCCCGTGGAAAGCGGTAAATAGGGCAATAAGACGTGCCGTTGGCTGTATTGGCGCGTTGCTGTGTAGGACGGACAACGATAACATGGAAGAACTGATACAATCCTTTTTGGACTATCTGAGCCTGGAGTGCGGTCTCTCCGAAAACACGGTACTCGCCTATAAGAACGACCTCAAGAAGTTCCAGAAATTTCTGGACAAGTGGGGCATAGAGAGACCCGAAGCTTTGAGGCCGGAACATCTCAACCTTTACGTGGTTGCTGAGAGGGAACGGGGCATAAACGTAAACAGCGTGTCCCGGAACCTCTCGGCCATAAAGCATTTTTGCAAATTCCTGGTCATAGACGGCCACCTCAAGACCGACGTGCTTGCGGAGGTCGATTCACCAAGACTCTGGAAACGGCTTCCCGACGTCCTGCACTGGCAAGACGTTGAGAAGTTGCTGGACAGCCCCTCGCTCGAGAAGGTATGGGGTCTCAGGGACAGGGCGTTACTTGAGGTGTTGTACGCCACCGGGGCCAGGGCCTCGGAGGCGACCTCTCTCAAGATTGACGACGTAAACATTGAGGAGGGGTATGTCAGGTGCCATGGCAAGGGCAACAAGGAGCGCATCGTACCGCTGGGCATGAAGGCCCGTGGGGTGTTGGTGCATTATCTCAAGGAGTCAAGACCCAAACTGGACAGGGGCCGGAGCGACACCGTGTTCCTGACCAGGACCGGAAGACCCCTCAGGCGGGAGGACGTCTGGCGGATAGTAAAGGCACATGCGAAAAAGGCCGGCATAAAGCAAATATCGCCCCACGGCCTGAGACACTCCTTTGCCACGCACCTGTTAGAGCGCGGCGCCGACCTGAGGAGTGTGCAGGAGATGCTGGGCCACTCCAATATCTCCACCACACAGACCTACACCCACATAGAACGCCAGCACCTGAAGCACATCCACAAAAAATTTCATCCAAGGGGGTAGCCGCAGGTGAGATTCCCAC
>JAZGAY010000275.1:0-3802 GCA_036475985.1 Candidatus Brocadiales bacterium | reverse complement strand
CCCTGTCCGTTCCTGTTATATCTATAAGCTGCTTCACAAGCTCTTCTTCTATTTGCTTAATATCAGCCGTTTTGTCTTTTTGCTCAATCTTGGACATCAAATCAACAATTGTCGCCTCTAATGCTCTTGCTTGTTCTGTTGGGTCCCATCCTTGCTGGTTCATATGTATTTGAAACATTGTAGCGAGCACTTTAATATGTTTCTCTGCTGGTAAAACATAAGCTGGAATTTTATCTTGATTTGTTTCAATCGCCGCCCTCCATCTACGTTCACCGTCTATGAGTTGGTATTTCTTGCCATCTCTTCTGTTAGGAAAGTGTTTTATTATTACAGGAACTATCACTCCAAATTTAGCTACGGACTCTTTTAATCGTAGGAAGTTTTTGTCTTTAAAAAAATCTTCGGAGCGAGGATTTTCTTTACTTCGTACAATATGCTTGGGGTCTACCCGATCGAGAACACCATCAATCTTTTTTTTATGTTTACTCATCTCTAATCACTTGTTTTTCTTTGCTCTTAATTCCTTAATTCACATGCTGAAGGATATTAAACACATTGCGAGAACATCTTACATCTGGCCGATTCTAGGTGTGCCTCGAAGTAGTGTCAAGTCTTTTTAGACTTTGGGTGTGAAATCGGTATAATGAATGAAACTGGACGTAAAAAGGCATGGATAGATAGAGGAGGCCGGCAAAGAATTTGAAAATAGCCATTTCGGGTAAGGGAGGTGCGGGCAAGACGACGCTTGCGGCGGCGATGGCGTGGTTCTTTGCCCACGAGGACAAGAAGAAGGTGCTGGCCATAGACGCAGACCCCGCACCCAACCTGGCAATCGCCCTGGGCGTGGAGGGTTATGAGGACATAGTGCCCATGGTCGAGATGAAGGAGCTTGTAAAGGAGCGCACGGGCGCCACCTCGGAGGAGTACGGCAAGTTCTTTAAGCTCAACCCGACGGTGGCCGACCTGCCGGAGAAAATCGGGATACAAAAGGACGGAATCCGCCTGATGGTCCTGGGCGCCATCCAGCGTGGGGGAGGCGGGTGCGCCTGTCCCGAGGGCGTTTTCCTTAAGAGCATGATCAACCACATCGTGCTCCAGAGGGATGAGGTGGCCGTGGTGGACATGGAGGCGGGCGTTGAACACCTGGGCAGGGCGAGCGTCAGGGGCGTGAACGCTTTAATAATAGTAGTTGAGCCCTCGCTGCCCAGCGTTGAGATCGCATGCCGGATAATGAGGCTCGCCGCCGATATCGGCCTCAAGTCCGTATTTGCGGTGGGCAACAAGATACAAAATGACGAGCAAAGGGATTTTCTGAAAAAACGCCTCGAAGACATCCCCGTGCTGGGATTTCTCCCGTACGACTCAAAGCTCCTGGAGGCGGGCCTGAAGGGCACCCCCGTGTACGAGGACAGGCAGCTTATGGACGAGGTCAAGAAAATCATAAAAAGCCTAAAAGCAGAACTGGGCGAGACGGCATGATAAAGGAGTCGATAGTAAAACTCTCCGAACGCATAGACCTTGCCGAGGCCGAGACCGCCGCCTGTATGGAGGACATAATGTCGGGCCGGGCGACGCCGGCCCAGATAGCCGCGTTCCTTACCGCATTGAAGATGAAGGGCGAGACGGTGGACGAGCTCACGGGTCTTGCGCGGGTGATGAGAAGCAAGGCCACCCCGCTCGAGATAGACGATGAGGTGGTGGTAGATACATGTGGAACGGGAGGCGACCGGAAGGGCACGTTCAACATCTCCACTGCCGTCGCCATTGTGGTGGCGGGTGCGGGGCTAAAGGTGGCAAAGCACGGCAACAGGGCATCAACGAGCGCTACCGGCAGCGCCGACGTCCTTACGGCCCTGGGGGTAAACATAGAGACCGGCCCGGAGACCGTGGCGCGGTGTATCAGGGAGGCCAATATAGGTTTCATCTTTGCGCCGCTCTTCCACAGCTCCATGAAGTTTGCGAGCGAACCCCGGCGCGAGCTCGGCTTCCGCACCGCATTCAACCTGCTCGGCCCCCTGACCAACCCCGTGCCGAACAGCCGTCAGCTTATCGGCGTGTACAGCGAGGATTTGACGGACAAGCTGGCCCGTGTACTGAGGAACCTGGGCACGGAGCGCGCCATGGTGGTCCGCGGGCTTGACGGGCTGGACGAGATAACCACCTCTGACAAGACAAAGATTACGGAACTCAAGGGGCAGAAGATAAGAGGATACTACCTTGAACCGGAGGAATACGGCATAAAGAGGTCGAGGTCCGAAGACCTGGGGGCAAAAGACCCTGACGAGAGCGCGCAGGCCATAAGAGAGGTCCTTGACGGCCGCAAGGGGCCGAAGCGCGACGTCGTTCTCGTTAACGCCGCCGCCGCTATCATGATCGGCGGGACCGCAGGGGACATGAAACAGGGCCTCGCGCTGGCCGCCGAGTCCATAGACTCAGGCCGCGCAAGAGATTCCCTCGCAAAATTAATCGAGTTAAGCCATGAAGCTGCCGTGCAGTAACCGGCCTAAAACTGCATAAGGGAGAAAATTTCCCGGTCCCCCAGCGCCTTTCGGCCGTTAAGAAAGGTAAGCTCCAGCAGGAAGGCACAGCCCACTATCTCGCCGCCCATCGACTCGACCAGTTTGCAGCAGGCCGCCATGGTGCCGCCGGTGGCAAGGACGTCGTCTACCATCAGCACCCTCTGTCCCGGCCTTATGGCGTCCTCGTGTATCTCAACGGTATCCGTCCCGTACTCCAGTTCGTACGTCATGCTCTTTGTCTTATATGGCAGTTTGCCCGGCTTTCTAACGGGTACGAAGCCCGCATCAAGGTTAAGGGCGATGGGCGGGCCAAAGATAAATCCCCTCGCTTCCGCCGCTGCGACTACTGAAACGTGGTTATCCCGGTAGCGCTCGGACAACCTGTCTATGGCCGTTTTAAGCCCCCGGGTGTCACTGAGGAGCGGGGTTATGTCCTTAAACACAATGCCTTTCTTGGGGAAGTCGGGTACGTCTCTGATCAGCGCTTTAAGGTCTTCGGTAGTCAACGTATCTTTTTCTCCCTGATGGTGGTTTATGAATAACAAGCCGCCGCAAAAAACTGGTATCGCTGGGAATTCCGCCGGTTAAAAGATAATACAGGGGTGCTGCCTGGTCTTTTACTTTTCCTGTGTAACTATGTGGTGGAGCTTGTGCAGGGCGTCTCTCTCTATCTGCCGAACACGTTCCCGGCTGAGATTTAATTCTTTCCCGATGTCTTTCAGTGTCATCGGGTCGTCCACATCCAGTCCGAAACGTTTTCTTATGACGCTTGCCTCTCTTTTCCCAAGAGAGGCCAGAAGATGTTCAACCCTCTCCTTTTCAAGCGCCTCGATAACCTCTTCTTCCGGGGTCTTGACGCGCTGGTCAGGGAGGCCGTCTATCAGGGACCATACGCTGTCAAGGTTCGGTGTATTCTGGCCTTGAAGGTCTGCCACCTCCTGTGGAGTGGCCTGACCCGTACCCGCATTCTCTTTCTGCCCGGGTGTCCGCCTTCTTTCGGCCTTATAGGCAGGGATTCTAATGGTCCTGCTCGTGTTGGTGAGTGCCCGCTTTATAGACTGCCGGATCCAGCACGTCGCGTAGGTACTAAAGCGGTAGCCGGCCTTGTAGTCGTACCCCTCGACCGCCCTGATGAGTCCTACGTTGCCGTCTTCTATCAGGTCAAGGAAGGAAAGTCCGTTATTGAGGTAGTGTTTGGCAATGCTTACTACTAATCGGAGGTTGGCCCTTATGAGTCTTTCCCTGGCCTCTTTGTCGCCCTTATCTGCCCTGCTGGCCAGGTC
>JAZGAY010000274.1:0-4761 GCA_036475985.1 Candidatus Brocadiales bacterium | reverse complement strand
AGGGTTCTCAATAGCAATAGAGGATGGACTGAAACAACCCCGGTGTATTTAGAAGAACGCCCGGGTTCCGACTGGGTGGATAGGCCAGGTATAAAGGTCATGATAGGAAATGAAAATACTAGCTTAAATATTGGGGACAGGTCAAAGGTATGAAGAAAAAGTTTTTGATTTTATCTGTACTCTTGGCCGTCAGCACGGTTTTTTCTCTATCATGCAATAGGGCCGGTATTCAGACAAGTCAGGCACATAACGTTAAGAGACAACCCCTAAATTGGTATGATGACCTCGTTTTCGAAGATGAGAATCTGTCTTTCCAGCTCGCAAGGACGATAGGGTGGACTTATTCCGGCGGTGCGGACATAGGCGAATGTATTAGAACAGCCAGAGCAATAAGGGCGGGTGACATCTACAGCTGGTATAGTGAGTGGCTAAAAACGGCGAATCGTTTATATGCCTTTGCAGAACAAATGCAGAAAGAAGGTGATACGGTATCTGCCAGAGAAGCCTATTTTAGGGCATCAAAGTACTACAGGACCTCCGGTTTTTACATGCATGCAAAAGATAACCGGCCAAAGGCACTTGAAACCTGGCAGCTGAGCAGGGATAGTTTCCTGAAGGCTATAGCATCTCTACCATACATAAATCAGATTGAGATTCCTTACGAAGACACTACACTTCCGGGTTATTTCATAAAAGCCCCTGCTGAAAAGGCACCGTTGTTAATTGTGCATACAGGTTTTGACGGAACGGCTGAAGAACTATATTTTGCAGTTGGTTTAGCTGCCCACAAGCGAGGGTATAATTGCCTGCTATTTGAAGGCCCGGGGCAGGGGGAAGTAATTAGACTACAGAATTTGCCGTACCGTTATGATTGGGAAAAAGTTGTGGCCCCCGTCATAGACTATGCGCTGACGATACCTGAGGTTGATAAAGACCAAATAGCCCTTATGGGAATCAGCATGGGAGGATATCTGGCGCCCCGCGCAGCAGCCTTTGACTATAGGATAAAAGCGTGTATCGCAAATGGGGGGATTTTTGATTTTTCCGAGAATATCTTTAATGAATTTCCACCAGAGGAGATCAAGCTGATAGAAACAAATCCGGAAGAATTCAATCACATTGTGTATAAAGTGATGGAGGAAAACATTACAGTTAACTGGTTTTTCACGGATGGTATGTGGACGTTTCATGCAAATTCGCCTGCAGAACTGATGCAGTTGCTCAAGAAATATACACTAAAGAACGTAGTTGAGAGAATAAAATGTCATATGTTAATCGTAGACAGCGAGAATGATCAGTTTGAGAAAGGTCAGGCGAGGAAACTCTATGATAAACTTCAGTCTCCAAAGAAATATATCCTTTTTACAAGGGAAGAGGCGGCGCAAACGCACTGTCAAATAGGGGCTGTTGCAATCTCAAACGAGGTTGTATTTAGCTGGCTAAACGACGTTTTTGATAGACGGTGAAGAGACGTGACAATTGGGAGGCATGCAGTACCTAGTCTGCCGGAGACGAACCTTTTACGTGGGTTTTTCAACATACACCTGGTTTAAGGCTACTTTGGCTCCACCTCTTCAACCAGCAGTGTGAGTTCGTTGAGGCCGAGTTTGACGACGCGGCCGTAGAGGATTATCTCCTTCTGTGACTCAAGCCCGAACACCTTGCTCGCCTTCGCGCTTGGCACGGCTACTGTGAGAGAGAACATGGTGCTGCCTGTGCCCGTTACCAGAAAGTTTACGTATTTGGGGGCGGGAAACTGCTTTAACCTCATCCCCCTGGGCGCAATGCTTGCAAACTTGCACCGCAACTGGACAAACTTATCCGCATATTCCGTGACGTACGAGCCTGAGGCGAACTTTCCAAAGTCCACCTCGGTGAATTCTTCGAGCGGTGGCGGCGTAAGCGGCAAAATCTGCAGTTCGTCCGGTTTTGCGGGTGTTTGGGGTCTTTGGGGCCTTACGGGCCTTGCGGGTTCTGCGTAATACGGGCTGAAGGACGGTCCAACCGGCCTTCCCGTCTCTTCATCGGTTTCGATCTCGACATTCTTGCCTTTGTAGAGCGACGTCCAGTAGCCGCTGTAAGAATGGCTGCCTTTCTTCTTCTTTTTCATCTCTGTTTCAGGCCCGGCAAGCTTTAAAAAATCACGTTTGCCGGTGGTAGGCTTTTCCGTGGCCCCGGCCTTTATATCTTGCGCCTTGGCTTCCTCTGTATTGTCGGCCTTTTCCTGCCCGGCGGTCGCCGGCAATGACAGGGCAAGTAAGGCAATAATTATCACCAATCTACTCATCTTGAAAAAAACCTTTCGCAAAAGAAAAAAACGCTGTTTGCGTGTGAGCCTCTAAAACCGCAACTATACACTAACAAGTATACACCATGTCGTGGACGTGTCAATAACATGGGGTAAGGTTGAATCTGGTGGAGTCCGGACATTGACATGTGGGCGATACGTGGTAAATTTCTTCCAAAGCTTTTTTGAAGGCTTGTTGATCCGGTGGAAGGCACAGGGGGTGTTGTCCCCGCAGCGGGAAGGCTAAATAAAATAAAGGCCGATGACGTGCGGTCACGCACCGTACACCCCCGCCTTCCATCAATTATCCCGCCGGTGAAAGGTCTGAGGCGCATATGCCGGGAAAAAAGCAGAAAAAAAGGACACGGAAGACGGCACCGGTATCGGTTGATACAGGTTTCGACATAGGTCATGAGATAGAGCAGGGCCTTAAGGCCCTTGCCTGCAAGGCCAGGGAAGGCGACCCGCAGGCCCTGAAGCTCTTGATGGCATATCGAGAGGAGAAAAAAGGCGATGCTGGAGAGACGCGTTTCTCGGCTCTTACGGAGGTGGAACGCCGGGCGCTCAAGGCTGCCCTCGTGCGAGAGATCATCTCGCTCAGAGAGGAGATTGCTTCTCCTTCTCTATGAAGAGTTGGTGAAGGAGCTTGAGGCCTGGGAGGCGCCCGAGGCCTTTGCGAGGCGGTATGTCGCTAATTACCTTACGGCCCCGGCGGCCGGTTTCCATGCCGAGCTTTACGCCCTGATGGCTGCAAAATCTCCGGGCGGGAACAAGCGCGAGGCCGTCGCCGCCCCCAGGGGACACGGCAAGAGCGTGCTCATGAGTCTCATCTATCCCCTCTGGTCACTCTGCACCGGCCGGAGGCGTTTCATAGTGGTCATCTCGACTTCGAGCACAATAGCGGAGGGTTTTTTGTCTTCGATAATACGGGAGCTCAGGGAGAATTCTTTGTTAAGGATGGACTTTGGCGACCTGGTCGGCAGGGAGAAATGGACTTCTTGCGAGATTTTGAGCTCAAACGGCGTGAGGGTGGTTGCCAAGGGGGTGGGCTCGAGCCTGCGCGGCATAAGGAGCTTTGAGTCGAGGCCTGATTTAATCATCTGCGACGACATTGAGGACGACGAGGGTGTGCTGAACGCCGAGCAGAGGCGGAAGCTTGAGACGTGGTTCAACCGCTCGGTGGTAAACCTGCCGGGCCCGGAGGGTGACATCGTTGTAGTGGGCACGGTGCTCCACTACGACAGCCTGCTCTCAAAGTTACTCAAGAAATGGCACGGCAAAAAATATATGGCGTTGGGAACGGACGGCGCCGCGCTGTGGCCGGACTACTATGACGCCGGGCGGCTGGAGATAATAAAAAACGGCGACGGCGGCAAGGAGGGTATTGGGTCCATTGCCTTTGAGTGTGAGTATCAGAACAATCCCATAAGCCCGGAGGAGCAGTTGGTACGCGAGGAGTGGATTAGTTATTACCGCCCCGAGGACCTTTATAACCAGGAACTCTTGATAGCCACGGCCATAGACCCGGCGCTTGGCGCGTCGTCGTCCGGCGACTACAGCGCAATGATAACGGTAGGGCAGGCGGGTGGGCGCATATACGTGCTCGAAGCGGATATCAAGAGACGGAGGCCCGGGGCCATCGCCGACGCCGCGGTAAGAAATTTTCAGAGATGGTCGGCCAGTCCAGACAGTCCGGACGGTTCGGACGATTCAGGGGCCGGCGCCAGATCACACTTCCTCTGTCTTGCCGTGGAGACCAACGTGTTTCAGGTGGTGCTAAAGGACATGCTGGAAGAGATTTCAAGGCAGGAGAAACTATTTATCCCCATCCGCGGCATCAAGAACTTTGCGGACAAGCAGGCGCGCATTGCAAGCCTTTCGGCATTAATAGAAAACGGGACCATTTATTTCAGGCGCGACCAGAGACTCCTTATCGAGCAGCTGATAGAGTTCCCCCGCGGCTCGCACGACGACGGCCCCGACGCCCTTGAGATGGCCGTCCGCCAACTCCGCCACCACTCCGCACCGAGGATAAGGTTTATTTGAGGTATATATAATAAAATACTTGACAGTGAGAGCAAGCTTCTGTACACTCCCGCGCCGCGGGAGTGTACAGTAAATCGACTGTCAAATTGGCGTTCATAACTACTGTATACATTAAGGGTTATACGCAACAAGACAAATCTTTTTAGCGTCAAAGAATTTGAAATGATCTCGTTTTTCTAGATTTTTGATAAAATCTTTTAGGATGTTGAAATATCTAGTATGTTTCTATTGACAAGTTATACGGTTGCATGTTATTTTATGTCAAGGAAGGGAGGAAGTGACAATGAAGGCTCTAAAAAGGTTCATGGATCCTAGTAGGCCGCGTTATCCCGATAAATAAGGGAACAGAGAACATGTACAAGTTATCCTTTCGGCCAAGCCCTTTTAGGAAAACGCGCCCGGTACTTTTTTATCCATCTTTCCCGTAA
>JAZGAY010000273.1:0-6809 GCA_036475985.1 Candidatus Brocadiales bacterium | reverse complement strand
ATGGCTTGCGTATTCCATGGGGAAGTATTGGTCTTTCCTGGAAACAATGCTAAGCCCTCCGAGACTGTAGGTTTGCTTCATTCTGGGGATGATGCCCCTCCTGGGGAAGCCTGCCGCAGTGGGCCGCAGGACGTATTGTATCGTGAATTCCTTGAGTCCCAGACCAAACTTCTCGTTCTCGGAGATGATAAAGGCCTCTCCCCCACCGGACCATTTGTTCCACCTCGTGTCGGCGGATACGGTTGGTACCTTAACTGGGGCATCGGGGAATATGGTTATCTCGCTTTCAAAGGCAAAGAGAAAGGTGACGGTGGCCCCGATGACCGTAAGGAGCACCGATAAATGATATGCAAGCGACAGCCATGTGTAGTGGACAAACCCCTGTTCGTAGACCCCTCCGGCGTGTACGTCCTCGCCGCGTATGGTGGAAGGTTTTTTGAGAAAGAGCCGGTTGCGGAAGAACGTCTCTATCCTCCCTGTAGTCACTTCAGGTGAGTAGGGCAGCTCAAGGTCAAGGGTGTTCCTGTGGGCGGCCAAGCTGTTGGCAGCCAGCGTTGCGGGCCGCCTGATCCTGATTGTCCACTTCAGCCGTTTGTAGGTGCAGAGTGAAAGGTTGATAAAAAAGAGCCCCACGGTGGTAAGAAACCAGGGCCCGGAGTATACATTTAACAGGTCGAGACCTACAATAACCCTGCGCACGAGGCCCGTGACCTTTATCTGCTCGTAATTTCCGCCGTAGGGGAGCACATTGCCCACCAGGAAGAACAACATCAAGAGGCCAAAGAGCACGATGGTGGTCTTTGTGGATGTCAGAACGCTGTATAGATTTTCTAGAATTCTTGAAAACATAATGTTATGTGTAGTATCCCTTTATGAAAGGCCGATAGGCACAATAGGGTAATTTCAGGGCCCTAATAGGCGTGCATACTGTAAAGCCCGAATAATTTGGTCAGAAACCCTGAACCCATGAAGGTAATGAGCATGGAGACAAAGCCGAGCAGGCAGAAGGCAGAACCCCAGGTCTCACGCCATTTGGGTATTGACATGGAATGCAGGTACATACCGAAGGCCGTCCAGGTGATGAGCGACAGGATCTCAAAGGGGTCCCACGACCAGTAACGTCCCCAGGCCGCATCCGCCCAGGCCGCGCCTGAGATTATGCCGAAGGTGAGGAGCGGGAACCCCAGCAGTATGAGTTTGTAGGACAGCCCGTGAAACTTCGGTACGTCCATCGTCGGCAGTCCGAAATTCTCCCAGGACCTGTTTGCGGAGCTAAGCCCCTTGATTATTACGTATGAAAGCTCGACCGAGCAGCCCACGACGAACACTGCGTAGGCGCCAAATGCAATCAGCACGTGCCAAAAGTACCAGGGGCTCTGAAGTGCGGGAGGGATCGGAGTTACCACGGGATTATATTTGTTTATGGCCAGGAAGAGGGCGGCTATCGAGAGCATCGTCACAAATATGCCAGGCATGCTGAGCTCGGCCCACCTCCGTCTTATATAGAGATAGGTTATGGTGTTACACCAGGCAAACCATGAAAGGCATTCGTATTTGTTCTGGACCGGCGGTTTACCCTGTTCAACCCAACGTAAGAGTATGAGTATGGTGTGCCCAAGGACGGCCAGGTAAAGGAGGTTTGTGGCCATCCTGCCCACGGAGAAATTCTTGAAAAAAACGCTCACACCGAACTGGGCTATATGCAGCAGGCAGCTCAATACGTAGAGTGTAAAGACCGCAAAAAAAATCCTGAGTTCCAGCGTTAACAGGGCGCTCTCAGACGTAAATACCTGTTCCATCTCTATCGCTCCGTTGCTCAGCAAAAGACTACGTATACTCTCTGGTCTCTCTTAGTGATTATGAAAGGATAATCGTATATGGCTGGGAATGTCTACTGCAACAATCTATACCTGTTCCGTCTTACAGCCGGGTCCTTAAATGCACTTTACATGTAGGATTTCCACGAAGCATCTTATCAACAAAGATTTATGAATGCAATGCCAAATTATTTGACGTTTCCCCGCGGCTTCATGTAATCTGGCCCAGGCAATTTGAATTGACAAAGATTTGGTAAGCTGATAACATCCGTGTTTAAAGATTTTGCTGGTAGGAAGATGGCAGAAGTTATTAAAAAAATAGAGGATATGAAGAAGAAGGCGGGCCTCCTGAGGGCCCGGGCGCAGACCGTCGGGTTTGTGCCTACCATGGGTGCCCTGCACGAGGGGCATCTGAGCCTGATAAGAAGGGCGAGGGCGGAGAACGACGTCCTCATAGTGAGCATCTTTGTCAACCCTGCACAGTTTGATAAAGGTAGCGACTTCAGAAGCTATCCGAGACAATTTGAAAGTGACCTGGCGATTGCTTCTCAAGAGGGGGTTGACGTTGTCTTTGCGCCCGATGGAGACGAGATGTATCCTGCGGGTCATTCCAACCACGTTGAGGTTACAGGTGGCCTGACCAAAGGACTCTGTGGCGCATCGCGGCCCGGTCATTTTAGGGGCGTAGCCACGGTGGTAGAGAAGCTCTTTGATATAGTGCGGCCGGACAGGGCCTACTTCGGGCGGAAGGACTATCAACAGGCCGTTATTGTCAAGAGGTTGGTGAGGGATTTTGGGTTTGATATAGACGTGGTGGTGTTGCCCACGGTGCGGGAGCCGGACGGTCTTGCTATAAGCTCTCGCAACCAGAACCTCTCGGACAACGAGAGACAAAAGGCCCTTTCCATATATAGGGCCCTTGCGAGGGCGTCGGAACTTTATGACTCGGGGGAGAGGGACACAAAGGTTATTGGCCGGGAGATGCGTAATATTCTAAATGAGTGGGGTATAACCAGGATAGATTATATCTCTGTTGTCGACCCTGAGACGCTTGAGGACGTTGAGGCGACGCGTGCGGGGGTAGTTGTGGCCATTGCAGCGTGGGTGGGCGACACCCGGCTTATAGATAATATGGCCCTTGGTGTAGGGTCTGAACGGCAGCTATTTTTGGATAAGGCACACACAGTGTAAGGACTGTTTGTTATTATGTATAGAGAACTATGTAAATCAAAGATTCACCCTGCGACCGTGACGGATGCAAATCTCCATTACGAGGGGAGCATAACGGTAGACGTGGCCCTTCTTGAGGCGAGCAACATCATCGAGTACGAGAAGGTGCAGGTGCTGAACCTGAACAACGGACAGAGGATAGAGACCTACGCAATAGAGGGCGAAAGGGATTCAGGCACAATTTGCTTAAACGGTGCCGCTGCCCGCAGGGCGTACCCCGGAGACAAGGTCATTATAATATCTTACTGCCATGTTGAAGAGGGTAAGGCAAAGAACTGGAAACCGAAGATAATCGTGGTCGATGAGGCCAACAGGCAGCGGAAGGCTGTTTATTCCGGTAGATGACGGCCTGGCTGACGAGCCCGTCCCGACTTCCCTTTTTGGAACGACATGCGGCGTACGCTTCTTGAGATACCTATCCCGTTTCTCGACGTAACCATTCCTGTATATTCCTACGGGTTTATGATGATGATAGGCTTTCTCTTTGCGGTATTAGTGGCACGGAGGAAGGCTGACTACGAAGGAATAGACCCTCACGATATAACGGATCTGGGGATTTACACCCTGCTGGCGAGCATAGTGGGTGCGAGAGCGCTTTACGTTACACACCACATTGCTGACTATGCAGGACACCCTCTGGACATATTAATGATACATAAAGGGGGTTTGTCCTTTTATGGGGGCGCGGTTGGCGGCATTACTGTTGCGGTTATGTTCTGCAGAAGGCGTGGGTTGTCGCCTCTTAAATGTCTGGACATGGTCGCCGTTGGCGGCGCGATAGGGCTTGCGTTTGGGAGAATAGGGTGCTTCCTGAACGGATGCTGTTACGGGCGGCGGGTAACGGACGATTTTATGTTCCGGGTTTTTTTCACGAAGACCAAGGACGCAGGCGACAACGTCGACGGTAGTCCCGTATTCCTGCACCATCTGGAGCAGGGTTGGGTGGGTTTTGCCGACCCTATATCCCTGCCCGTCCACCCCACACAGCTATATTCTGCGCTCGGGGCCTTTGCGGGGTTTCTCATCTTGAGCAACGTCTATAAATACAAGAAACGGGACGGCGAGGTTTTCCTGCTGGCTCTCATAATATATGCTCCGATGCGCTTCTACTGGGAGACGCTGAGGGATGACAGCGCACCGGTACTTTTCGGGCTTACGGTCTCGCAGCTCATAGGCATACCCGCATTCATACTGGCCCTGTGGGTGTTTGTTTACGGGAGACGGCAACAGGCCAAGGCATAGTGTTATCCTGCGCCAGGCCGCCCAAAAATGCCGGACTGCGACTTGTGATGTATCGGGCACTATGTTTAAACGGTGCCACTGCCCGCCGGGCACACCCTGGAGATGAAGTTATTATGATGCCTTCTTGTCTTGTTGGGGATGGTAAGGCGAGGAACTGGAAACCGAAGATAATCCTGGTTGACGAGACCAACAGGCAGCCGGTGTCTTACCCGACCGGCCCGTCCGGACTTTTCTCTTAAAACGACATGCGACGCACGCTTCTAGAGATACCTATTCCATTTTTTGACCTAACCGTACCTGTATATTCCTACGGGTTTATGATGATGATGGGCTTTATCTTTGGCGTACTCGTGGCGCAGAGGAAGGTTGACTACGAAGGGATAGACCCTCACGAGATGACTGTCATCTGGATCTACGGCATACTGGGGGGTCTGGTGGGCGCGAGGGTTTTTCATGTCATGCACCACATTGCCGAGTACTCAAGACACCCCCTGGGCATGTTTATGGTACAAAAGGGGGGATTGTCGTTTTATGGCGGTGTGATTGGCGGCGTTATAGTGGCAGGAATATTTTGCAGAAGGCGCGGGCTTTCGCCGCTCAAGTGTCTGGACATAGGGGTTGTCGGAATCGCTCTAGGGCTGGCGCTCGCCAGGATAGGATGCTTCCTGCACGGATGCTGTTACGGCCGCAGGGTGGCGGACGATTTTATATTCCGGGTTTATTTCCCAAAGATCACGGACGCAAGCGGCAACGTTAGCGGCAGTCACGTGTTCTTGCATCATCTTAAACAGGGTTGGGTGGGTTTTGCCGACTCTATGGCACTTCCCGTCCATCCCACCCAGCTATATTCTGCGCTTGGGGCCTTTGCGCTGTTTCTCGTCTTGAGCAATGTCTATAAATACAAGAAGCGGGACGGCGAGGTTTTCTTGCTGTTTGTCATCCTGTATGCGCCGATGCGCTTCTACTGGGAGATGCTGAGGGGTGATAGCGCACCGGTGCTTTTCGGGCTCACGGTCTCACAACTCGTTGGCATTCCCGCATTCCTACTCGCACTGTTTATGTTTATTCGCGGAAGGCGACGGTTAGAGAGCGCCTAGTGGCGTTCATCTCCCCTTTCAGGTACGGTCGCGGGGTAAGATATCTCAACGTTGCTGGAGAGCTTCCTGATTATGGGGATATATTTCTCTTCTATGAGGACGTGAAAATGTAGCTTGTTGCCGGTGGTCATCTTGGTGAGGACGCGCCCCTTTTGGTACAGGTAGGCGGTTAGTTTCCCGTCTGCAGGCCCAAAGGTGAGTTTGAGCTCTACACGGTTTTCCTCCAGGAACGCCACCATCTTTTTCTTTAACTCGTACAGACCCTCTTCTTTTAATGCCGATACGGGGACGGCATGGGGATATTTGGCAATAAACAGGGTAGGAATGGTGTCGTCTGAGACAGCGTCTATTTTATTGAGCACCAGCATGGTGGGCTTTCCCTCAGAACCCAGTTCCTTTAGCACCTCGTTTACGGACTGCACCTGCTCAAGGACGGATGGCGAACTGACGTCAACCACGTGCAAAAGAAGGTCTGCCTGTCTAACCTCTTCAAGGGTGGCGTGGAACGACGCCACCAGATGGTGCGGTAATTTCTTGATAAAGCCTACCGTATCGCTTAACAGTATCTCCCTTCCATGCCCGAGCCGGAGGAGCCGTGTCTTTGTGTCTAGGGTGGAGAAGAGTTTGTCTTCCACCGACATGGCCGCTTTTGTCAGGGCGTTCATCAAAGTGGACTTGCCGGCGTTGGTATAGCCCACGAGAGAGACCTTGAAGCACTCCCTCCTGGCAGCCACCTCTTGACGCCTGTGGTCTTCTATCTCCCTTAATTTTTTTCTGAGCTCGTGAATTTTTCTGGAGATGAGTCGGCGGTCTGTCTCGAGTTGTTTCTCGCCGGGGCCGCGCGTGCCTATTCCTCCCTCGTATCTATCGAGGTGGGTCCAGAGGCGTTTGAGTCTGGGTTGCGTGTATTCCAGTTGCGCCAATTCAACCTGTATCTGGGCCTGTCTTGTGCGGGCGCGGTGGGCGAAGATATCGAGTATAAGTTCGCTTCTGTCTATGACCTTTGAGTTAAGGACTTTTTCGAGGTTCTTGATCTGTGAGGGCGCAAGGTCGTCGTCGCATATGACTACGTCGATTTTCCGGTCCCTGCAGACAGAGGCCAGTTCGTGCGCCTTGCCTTTGCCTACGTAGTAGGTCGGATCTTTCTTGAGTTTTTTCTGGAGTGTGCCGTCAATTACGCGGGCCCCCGCGGTTGTTGCCAGTCTCGCAAGTTCATCGAGTGATTCTTTGTTGCGTGGGCTGGTTCTTGGCGATATTACCCCTAAGAGAAACGCCCGTTCGGCCCTTATGGAGAGTTTTGTTTTCTTTAAGTCCGCCACTTATCTCCCGTGAAAATGTTTGAGGATTGTTGCTCCATTAGGCGAGGTTTTTCTCCGGGTATCCCTCTTTTCAGGGATGCTATCGCTTCTCCTGCATCTCTAGG
>JAZGAY010000272.1:0-4059 GCA_036475985.1 Candidatus Brocadiales bacterium | reverse complement strand
TGCCTCTCAGGCGTCAGATGGCCCCGTCCCCCTTACCCTGGAAACAGGCAAGAGCAGGCAGGCCCTACTCCCTCCGGTTCCCGCTCAGGATAAAGGAGCTGAAGGGTAATACGGGTTGGTATGGTGTGGGCGGCGTGGCGCTGGTGAACATATATGGCAATGAATTTCACCGGTACAATTATGGGCAGATGGTAGAGGTGCTGGGGAATGTCTTCATCCCCTATGGCCCAAGAAATCCGGGGCAATTCGATTACCGGCGTTATCTGCAGAGACAGAGTCCCGGCATACGTGTGATGATTACCGTTGAAGATACGAGTAACGTGAGGGTAATCGGTGAAGACGACGGCAGTACTTTCTTTCAGGGGTTATACGGTCTTAAGGAGAGGTTTGCAGACGTCATCCGTTCGTCCGCTTTTCCCGGCAGCGATACCACAATGGCCGCCCTCATCCTTGGAAACCGGAGTGAGATCCCCAGGGAGGTGATTGAAGATTTTAGAAGGACCGGCACCCTGCATTTTCTGGCCATAAGCGGTCTGCACGTGGGGATATTTGTTCTGACGGTTTATTCCCTGCTGCTGTTTCTCGGGGTGCCGAAGAGGATAGTTATCCTGCTGATAATAGTTCTTGCCAGTCTGTACGCCCTGCTTACGGGGATGAGGCCGCCGGTGCTCAGAGCGACGCTGATGGTGATATTCATATTCGGGGCGTATCTGGTGAGGAGGCAGTGGGACTTCGGGAGCGGCATTGCAGCCGCGGTGTTGGCCATGCTTATCTTGAACCCCTCCGACCTGTTTAACGTGGGTTTCCAGCTTTCGGTGGCCGGGGTCTTGGGTATCGTCTACCTGGCTCCGGTGATAGAGTCGTTCTTCTGGGGCGGTTCACTCCTTGTGGAGCATCTTCAGGTAGAGGAGGAGCGCCCGCGGTTTTATTATAAATGGTGGCCGTATCTGCGCGTCGTCCTGTGCATCTCGCTCGGGGCATGGATTGCGACCTCGCCGCTTATACTCTATTATTTCCACCGCATCGTGCCGTTGGGTGCGCCGCTCAGCGTTATTATATTTCCGTTCATATGGGTCCTTACCGTGTGCGGGTTTGTCATATTGCCGCTGGGTCTGGTTTCCCCTCTGCTGGCAACCCCTGTTGCGTATGTGGCACAGGGCGCCGATATAGCGATAAAGGCCATAATCTCCACTGCCACTTCCATTCCGGGGTGCTCGTTTTACAGCACGGCACCTCCCTGGCCGTGGCTCATAGGGATATATGGGCTGGCCGTTCTGTTCATGTTAAGGGGGATGGCCGGGTTAAGGTTTGGCTACGTTGCCGGTCTTTGTCTTCTCGTTGCCAATATATATGTTTACGGTTATATGGCCTCCGTCGTGTGGTCCAGGGGGGAGGGGGTGCTTCGGCTTACGGAGCTGGACGTGCGTCATGGGAGCTGTACGTTAATCCAGTTTCCCAACGGAAAGAACATGCTTTACGATGCCGGGAAACGGGGATGGTCTGACGTAGGCAAGAGGGTCATTGCTCCATTTCTGTGGCATAGCGGTGTCAGGACGATTGACGCGGTGGTTATATCTCATGGAGATGAGGACCACTACAACGGATTACCCGCCCTGATTGAGAGATTTCGCGTCCGCAAGGTCCTGGTAAATGAACGGCTTTTGTATTCGGAGGGCGCGGCAGGGCTCCTGGGGTTTCTTGCCGACAGGGGTGTCCCCGTAGAGGTTATAGCAAAAGGTTCTGTGCTTGAAGGTCTGGGCGGGGTCAGTGTGAAGGTGCTTAATCCACCCGGCGGGGCCAGCGGGCTTTCTGCCAATGACGCCTCCTGTGTGCTGATGATAGAGTACGATGGCAAGGGCGTCCTTCTCTGCGGTGACATAGAGAGGCGCGGTATAGAGAACCTGCTCGAGTCGGGATACGACCTTAATGCGGACGTTATTCTGGCTCCGCATCATGGTAACCGCATAAGCAATGTGGGAGAGCTGTACGAGACCGTAAGGCCGCGGTACATACTGGTCAGTACCGGTTCGAACAAGGACCTGTCCGCTCAAAGGCCGGAGGGGAGCGTGGTGCTTCAGACAAGCGAAGCCGGGGCCCTCTTTTTAAAGATAGACGCGCGGGGCGTCCGAACCTGGACCTATAGTGGAGAAGGGATTGTGGGCGACTGACCGAGGCCCTTTATTTCGACTCCGGCTCCGGCTCCGGCTTCGGCTCTTTTATCTCGATTTTGGCCTCCGAGAGCTGTTTTTTTATGAGGTTCTGTATCTGGTCGTCGACGTAGACCTCTTCCACCTTGTCCTTGACGTCCTCAAACTTTACTTCTTTTCCATCCTTGACGTCGGTGACCGTGATGATGTGGAAGCCGAATTCCGTCAGAACGGGTTCGCTTATCTCCCCCACCTTTAGCTTGAAGGCCGCCTCTGCAAACGGCTCCGCCATCGTTCCCTTCCGCGGGAAGAAACCAAGGTCCCCGCCGTTTTGTGCCGAGGGGCAGGCTGAGTTTGCCTTGGCCAGTTCGGCAAAATCCGCACCTTCGTCAAGTTGTTTCTTTAACCCGTGTATTTTGTCGAATGCTACGGCGTATTCCTTCTTTGTCTTGAGCGACCTGGTGTCTATGAGGATGTGGCTGGCCTTTACCTGCTTGCGGGTAAAGGCGTCCTTGTTTTCATTAAAGTATTCTACAAGCGTGTCGTAATCGACGTTTTGGCTGAAATGTTTTCTCAGCGCTATCGAGTTACTTATCTCCGTCCTGAGTTGTTTCACATCTTTGCCGAATGTTGCCACCACGTCTTCCAGCGTCTTTCCTGCGTAGCGGGGGTTGTTCTTTATACCTTCTCGCATACTATTGATGATGGCATCAACCTCTTCGTCTTTGGCCTTGATCCCTTCTTTTTCTATGAACTGGTCCATTACGATCTCTGCCAGGATTTCGTTGAGAACCCGGTCCCTGGCGTCAGACCGCTTGGCGGGGTCGATGCCTTTGTGCGCTTTCATGCGTCCTTCAATCTCACTGTTGTAGATGTTTCTGCCGTTTACGATGGCCGCGACCATGTCCTCCTGGGCCTGTACAGGTGGGAAGTTGTGCGGCAGCAAAAATGCTACGGTGGATACGACAGGTATAATAACGGCCTTTATCATATTAATGTTCACGGGGTGACCCTTTCGTTTCTTTATTGGCGAAAAAATAGGGCAAAAGCACCGTTAGAGGAAGGTTTTGCAGCCTCTAAGGGTGCGCTCACGCAGGCCATATTTCCTGCCGGGATGTTAGCGCTAGGCCTTTCTTGGGCGTATTTTACGATAAACCTAATATATGTCAAATCAAAAGCTTAGGGTGTCGGTCAAAATCAGTTGGAGGCGAATTTCATATTTTTACTTGACAGGGGCTGGATGGATTTAGTAGCATATCGGCTCGAAATTTTGCAGGTTCTCATGTTAGATAATATGCTACCCAGGCTGAGAAAGGAGGGTTCATAATGAGGAGTTTGTTAAGAACGGCGGGAGCCGTTGTTCTGGGGGGTCTGGTATGCTTCTCCGTGGCGTCATACTCCTTCAGTGACCAGGCTGTTGCAGGCATTAAGTGTAAGCTGGTAAACAAGGATACAGGTAAGGGTAACCCTGCCGAGTTCAGCGCCAGGGTAAAGAACACCACCGACCCTGTCTACATGTGTATCGACAATTCCGGTTCGGGCTGCACCATAAACGTTCCCGATACGGGCAAACAGTATGAGGTCAGGTGTTTCCCCTGGGACGCGCACGCGGGTCTTGTAGATAGCACGCTGCCTATCTACGTCAGCGGTCATCATGCCCCGGTAGTGAAGGTCCGTATGAAGATTACCGGTGGAGACGGTGGTGCTGACTTTGAGTGCAGTGCCTGGAAAGAGCATCACAGCCTCTACGAGGACGCAAAGTAATAGATTCACAAAGTAGTTGTCGTAGTGGTGGTTGGCGATATTTTTTGGACAAATAAGAGGCGTGGGAGGTTTTTTTAAGAAAAACCTTCCACGCCTTTTGTGTTTTTAGCCTCGCAGCGTTCTAGATGCCTTCTCGGAAGTTCCCGGG
>JAZGAY010000271.1:0-7766 GCA_036475985.1 Candidatus Brocadiales bacterium | reverse complement strand
GGGGGTCGATAAGGAAAGGCCCTTCAAGTCTATAGCAATACGACCTGAAGACCTGCCAAACTGTTACCTAAATTGTGAAGAATTACACTCAGGCGAGCCAGAATGACATACGATATTCCTGAACCTTTCAAAACTCTTATTTTATACACCTGCTACACTTCACTCATATCCAATACTACCTTCAGTACACCCTTCTTAGAAGCGAAACCGAGTGCTTCAACCGCTTCGTCCAGTTTATAGATTCTAGAGATGAGCGGTTCGACTTGTATTTCGCCCTTTTCCAGGGCTTTTATGGCCTTTGGAAAGGGTCCGCACCTGGAACCGGTCAGGCTTATTTCTTTTACTACGACGGGCGTGAGGTCGATGGCTGCGGCTTTTTTGTGGGCAAATGTACTTTTTAGGATGATGGTGCCTGCAGGCCTTGTCAGCTTGACGGCCGTCTCGAGCCCTGAAGGCGAACCTGTGCAGTCGACAACGTAATCAAATTGTTCTCCGGTTGTCTTTAGTGATTCATCCGCGACGGTCGTTTTAATGCCCATTTTTGAGAGTACGAGGAGCTTCTCGGGGTGCCTCCCTATGGCCAGCAGACTGCAACCGGTGAGTGAGAGTACCTGCGCCACCAGAAGTCCAAGCCGGCCGTCGCCCAGGACGGCAACCTCAACACCGGGTCCAGGGGATGTGTTATCGCCCTCTTTCTGCTGGAGTTGTTCTAATACGCGGAATGCGGCGGCCAGGGGTTCAACGAATACCGCCGCGGTATCGTCGATGCCTTGCGGCAGGGCGTGTAGGTTCTTTGTTGGCAGGGTGAGGTAGTCGGCAAACGCGCCGTCCATTCCGGCGATGCCCAGAACGGTGCGCTTGGGGCAGTGGTTGCCCAATCCCTTATTGCAATACTCACAGTGGCGACAGGGGCAGTTAATCTCGCCAACTACACGTTTGCCTGTCCAGGTCTCATCGGCCGCAGCTTCTACCACGCCGGAGAACTCGTGACCCAGCACGCCGCTAAACGACATGTAACCGTGTGTAATCTCCAAATCCGTGGCGCATATCCCCGCCTTGAGCACTTTTATCAAGGCCTCATCCGCTTTTCTCTGTGGCATGGGATAGTCCCTTACCAGAAGCGGTTTTTTCTTGTAAACGAGTGCCCGCATTGAGAGGTCCTTTAATGTCTTATAGTAGAAGTAGTGCAGACAACCATCCGCCCGCCACCCCCCCCCGCCACAAAATATGGTGGATTTTCAACCTGAGGCGGACTGTGTTGTGTATAGAGGCGAGGATGGGTCTATTTTGCCCGATGAAGTTCTTTGGGTACTTTTATTTGCTTGCCCTCCCACTTGACCCTTGGCGCGTCGCCCCACAGTAATTCCAGGTCGTAGAAGATCCTCGCGTCCTTATCAAAGAGGTGGATTATTACACCGACGTAATCCAGCAATATCCATCTGGCATCACCATAGCCTTCTGCACCCAGCCCCTTTACATGAAGTTTTTTGGTTTGTTTTTCTATCTCGTCCGCGATGGCCTGGAGCTGTCGTCTGTTAAGGCCGCAGCATATCACGAAGTAGTCTGTGAGAGAGGTCAATCCCTGCAGGTCCAGTATGACGATGTCTTCCGCCTTTTTCTCGTCGGCAATCTGTGCACATAAGATTGCCAGATCCTTGTGCGCTAACGTTTTTTGTGTTCCTCCTTAAAGACGGCGGTTTTGGATGTTCGCCGCGGCGGGAGGGTGCTGCCCACCTCAGGTTGAAAATCCGCCATATTTTGGGCGGGCCGGTGCGCCTGCAGGGTAAAGAATCCTTCCTCCCTTTATCGCCAGCCAGCTACGAACTACTATTGTATGTGCAGAAGGGCCGCTACCTTTGGTGAATAGTTTACGACCAACCCGGCAAAGACGACAGAGACAATGGCCATCAGTTTTATCAGGATGTTTAACGACGGCCCCGAGGTATCTTTGAACGGGTCGCCGACCGTATCACCGCATATGGCGGCCTTATGTGCCTCTGAACCCTTGCCGCCGAAGTGGCCTCTTTCAATATATTTCTTTGCGTTGTCCCATGCGCCGCCCGCGTTGGCCATAAAAATGGCCAGTAGAAACCCCGTCGAGAGCGAGCCGACCAGAAGGCCCATAGTCCCGGCCACACCAAGCACCAGGCCCACTGCTATGGGGATAGATATAGCCAGCAGTGCGGGCACCACCATTTCTCTCTGGGCGCTGCGCGTGCTTATCGCCACGCACGATGCGTAGTCGGGCTTCCCGGTCCCTTCCATTATGCCCGGTATTTCCCTGAACTGCCTTCTCACCTCTTCGACCATCTCAACGGCTGCCCTGCCGACTGCCCTAAGCGTTAGTGCGCAAAAGACGAAGGTCGTCATCGAGCCAAGGATTATGCCGACCAGCACCTTCGGGTTCATGAGGGTCACGTTGAAATACGCCATGAAGTCGGCGATGGTGGCAGAGTTTACGGGTACTAAACGACCGGCGATATTGATAGTCTCAATGCCCCCCCTTTCCAATGAGATGTGTATCTGTCCCACGTAGGCGGCGAGCAGGGCCAGAGCGGTGAGGGCCGCTGAACCTATGGCGAAACCCTTTCCCGTTGCGGCCGTGGTGTTGCCCAGGGCGTCGAGGAGCTCGGTATTCTCCCTTACGTGCGGGGGCTGATGGCTCATCTCGGCATTACCCCCGGCGTTATCGGCTACGGGGCCGTAGGCGTCTGTTGCAAGGGTGATTCCCAGGGTTGAGAGCATGCCAACGGCCGCTATACCTACACCATAGAGGCCCAGGGCAGTATCTGAAAAGCCTCCGGCGAATGCAAAGCTCAGTAGGATAGCGGTTGCAACTGTGAGTCCGGCGAAGGCCGTGGAAAGCATTCCCGTTGAGATGCCACCAAGGATGACAGTGGCAGGTCCTGTAACGGCCTGGCTTGCTATCTCGCGTGTGGGGGGATATACGTCGGAGGTATAGTACTCCGTGATCCGGCCTATTATGATGCCCGCAATGAGTCCGGTCGCAATCGAACCCCAGAGGCCAAGGTGGTCTGGCATCAACGTATATATAAGCACACCTGAAAGTATGAGTACAAGGGCGGAGCTCAGGTTGACCCCCCGGCCGAACGCCTCTAGCAGGGCCTTCTGAGAGGAGTCTTCAGTGACCTTTATTGCCCTGAAGCCCAGTATGGAAAGGATGATGCCTAACCCCGCCAGTGACATAGGCAGTACTACTGCGTTTATACCCAGTCCTGCGGCCACCCCAAGGACGTTTGAGGCAAGGATGGACCCGTAATATGACTCATATAGGTCGGCGCCCATACCGGCGACGTCGCCGACGTTATCACCCACATTGTCTGCAATTGTTGCCGGGTTTCTTGGGTCGTCCTCCGGTATATTTGCCTCGATCTTACCCACGAGGTCGGCCCCCACGTCAGCGGCCTTGGTGAAGATTCCGCCACCTACCCTGGCGAAAAGGGCCTGTGAGCTTGCGCCCATACCAAAACAGATCATACTGAGGACTATATGTTCAAGTCCAAGGTTCGTGAAATGACGTAGTACAAAGAACCACAAGGAGAGGTCAAGAAGCGCAAGCCCCACCACTACCAGTCCCATTACGGCACCGGCGTGGAGAGCCACCTGGAGCCCCCTGTTAAGCGAGTGTTTGGCCGCCTCTGCAGTACGTGAGCTGGCCTGTGTGGCTATCCTCATCCCCAGAAAGCCCGCCAGCCCCGACAGCGTCCCCGCCGTGAGGAAACCAAAGGGTACAAGCTCTGACTGTATTCCCAACCCAAAGGCAAGTAATGACAACACTATTGCCATAAAGACAAAGAAGATGCCTACTATCTTGTATTGCTGCCGCAGGTAGGCCATTGAGCCCTCTCTCACGTGGTCGGCTATCTCTATCATCAGTTTGTCGCCCGCGGGTGCGGAGAGTACGCTTTTGTAGAATCTTGCCGCAGCTAAAAGGCCAAGGACGGCCCCTATCGGTGCCAGGTACCACAGTATAGGTATTGTATGAACAGTGGCTTCGGCGGGCATCTCCCCGCCATAGGCGACTCCGAATATGTTGGCACCTGCCAGCGCTAAGACAAGTACAAAAAGGCTCTTCAATAGCGGCATATTATTTTTTCCTCTCCTCTGTGACCCCTCGGGGTATTTGCCCTCTTCAGGAGCATTAAGGTTGCCCGTAAAATAAAATGTGATAAATCCTTGCTTTTTGCGACATTCTTTGCTTTATTGGGCCTAAAGTCCGGGTGCGGAGTGCCAAACAAAGACACGGATTTAAGCAGAATTCTATAAGGAAGTCAATACTATAAGAGAAGAGAGGGATGGGTGGCTTCGGGCATGGAACTTTTTAGATTCATAATACCAAAATATCCTTATTTCAATATTTATTCCAGGATTAAAATGCCCCCGAGGGGAGCCGTCAGTGTTGCCACAGCGGTGGCGCAGACGGACCGCTTCAGGGTTGAGATAATAGACGAAAATAATTTCAGCGGCAGCCTGGACCACAGGGTCATCCAAAAAGAGACGCCTGCCGACTTTGTGGGGATCTACGGAGGGCTTACCTCCACCATCCCCAGGGTGTACGAGTTGGGGTCTTTGTATCAATCACTGGAAATACCTACCCTTGCCGGAGGCAACCATATCAATGCCATGACCGAGGAGTCATTACGCTCCGGTATTGATATTGCGGTGAAAGGCGAGGGCGAGGTAACGGTACCAGAGGCCTTAATTGCCCTGGCCAACGGCGATGACATTAACGGTGTTCCCGGGTTGACTATGATAAAGGACGGGCGTGTTGTCAGCACGCAGTTCAGGCCACCCATCCAAGACTTAGACACCGTACCCATACCTGACATGAGTCTCTTCCGCGACCTGGATGTCCCCATAGGGTTCATACCGCTTGGCAGGACAAGGGGCTGTGATTTTGTGTGCGAGTTTTGCGCAGTAAGCCAGCACCTGGGCAAGACCAGGTCCAGTTCGCCCGGTTATGTGATGGAAGAGATCGTTAAGTCCGTAGAGAACGGGAATAAGGTCTTTTTTGTCACCGATGACAATTTTGCCCAGCACAGGGACCATACGGCAGAACTGTGCGAACGTATTGCGGAGTATAAGCGGAAGATACGGGAGAGGCTGCATTTTGTAGTCCAGGTGCGGGCCGATGTTGCAAGGGACGAGAAGCTGCTCGAGCTGATGAGGGAGGCCGGCGTGGAGGGGTTGTGCATCGGCTATGAGTCGCCCATTGAGGAAGACCTCAAGAATATGAAAAAGGGCCTGAACATCAAAAAACTTGACGAGTACACCCAGACCCTCAAGAACTTCGGCTTCTTCATACACGGCATGTTTATCCTGGGATATCCCACCTTTAAGGATTCACGCAATAAGATGACCATGTCTATAAAAGAGAGGGCCGACAAGTTCTGGGACTTTATAAACAGGAATAAGATTGATACGGTACAGATTGTCAAGCCTGTACCGATACCGGGAACAATCCTTTCCAAGAGGCTGAAGGAAGAGAACCGGCTCTTTCCACTCGAACTGGTCGATTATAGTAAGTATGACGGTAGCTGGCTGTGTTTTGAGCCTGACGCCAATATAGACCCCAAGGAGTTCATGTACGAAACGGAGAGGATTTTGAGAAGGTTCTACAGCTACGGGTCACTCTCGAGGCTTCTCTATCAGGTGCCGATCTATCCTATGGAGTTGACATACCGTGTCCTTAACAGGATGCTCCCTTCGCTGACAAACCCCACCGACAGGGACAACGTGCGCAACCTCAGCGCCATAATACGGAAGAGCTTTGCCGACGGCAAGCGTGAGGCGGACAGGAAATTCCGCAACGCAAGGTTAAGGTTGGGCGGCAGGATGATACTGGAAAAATGGAAACGAGACTTCCACAAAGAAAAGTTTTTGGAGACCATCGACAAGGCCAGGGTCTTCATAAAGAAGCATGCTTCGGAGATATCCAAGCCGCCTGCTATGGCGGAATATGCAGAATAACCGGTAAAAAAATGGGGGGCTAGGGTAATTAAAACTGTTTTCCCCTAACCCCCCAAGAGAATTTATTTGTTATTTCCCCCGCCCTCGGAACCAATAAACAGCTACAGCAACGACGACCAGAACGACTACACCCATAACGAGCTTTTTAGACATAAGCCCACCGCCGCCCTCTGCGGCCGCCAACACGTACATCAAGCTATCCATGTTAATAAAGTGCATAGCATAGCTCCTTTCTTGTTCTCAATTTGAGTTTTTTGTCTACGACAACCAATGCCTGCAACTATTCACTGCAAATAAATATTGTCCCGGCAACAGAAACCCTTAGCCGGACTTCTTTCCTCTATACCAGTAGCCCACCGCTACACCAAAAATGAAAAGGATGGGAAGTGTATATATATGGGGGATAAGGGGCATTCCCTTTTTGCCTTCAGCGGCAGCGATTACCCACGTCAGCAGATCTGCAAACTCCATAACGAAGCTCCTCCTTTCAGAACGGCCTAAACACCCTACCCTCTAAGACGAACACTACCTTTTACAGGTTTGGCTGGGAAAGTCAAGGGATTTTCCTTCATCTTTCCTTTATCTTTCTTAGTCTTTTGCGTACGGAGTCGGCCCTTTCACCATTTAATTCGATGTATTTCTCAAAGACCTCGATTGCGCCGATCTCGTCGTCCAGGTGTAAGTCGTACAGCAGACCAAGGTTATAATAAGCGTTTGCGTGTCCGGGGTCTGCCTTTATCGCCCGCAGGTACGACATTTCCGCATCGTTGTACCTGTTTGCCTTGGTATAGAGCCATCCGAGGTTGTTGTTGGTCTGCCGCAACTGTTCTTTTGGCGCTTTTTTACCCAACATCTTCGCGACTTTCTCGTAAATTGGTATGGCTTTGTCATACTGGGAGTTCTTTATAAAGGACCGGCCCAGACGTTGATAGAGTTCCATGCCCTCTGTTTCTATCTCTATAGCGGACGTGTAGACCTCCGTTGCCGCAGCGTAGTCGCCTTTGGCGTAGAGGTTGTCCCCCAGCCTGATGAGCTTCTCGACCGTCTTTTTCGAGGTAGGTGCTTGTTCTTGCTCATTTTGCCTTTCGTCCGCCCTTTCCTCCCTGAGCTTTTCCAGCTCTTCCGGCAGCGACTGGCCTTCCATCTCCAGCTTCTCTCCCAGGACGACCAACAGGCCTTCGAGTTGTTTTACGCGCTTTTTCTCCCGTGCAAGCTGATTCAGGGCCTCTTTATACTTTTCCGAATTCTCCTGGCGTTTTCCTTTTTCTCTCTTTAATTCCTCCTTTAAGTCGCCTATGTCACTTCTGCCGCAACCGTGGAGGGGGAAGAGGAAGAGGGGCACAAGCAGGACGGCACTTACGAGTAGAGACCTTTTGTTTTTCTTGTGCATCGTATTTGTATTTAAGGTCAACATTCCTCAACAATTCTGGAAGCAAGCAGATAGTTGCACGGGGTGCGGTAAAGAGTGTCCGGTTGCGTACGGCCTGCAGGCTAAGGTCATTATTATTGTACGCAGCAACACGTGATGGTCTTTGTAACCCCCTCAATGGTGCGTATCTTTGTCAGCACCATGTCACCGAGGTCTTTCAGGTCGGCGGTCTCTACAATCATAACGATATCATGCGGTCCGGAAACGGCTTCGGCAGAATCAACGCCGTCTATTGCCCTGAGACTGCTCAGGATGTCCGTGGTGCCGACTGAAGATGTATCCAGTAAGATATAGGCCTTAACAGACAAGTTCTAGTCTCCTCATCACACACCTTACCTGGACCCAC
>JAZGAY010000270.1:0-7514 GCA_036475985.1 Candidatus Brocadiales bacterium | reverse complement strand
CCTGAGCAGGTGCAGCCCCCAAAGGCCACCACCCACTTGGGCTCGCACATCTGTTCCCACACCCTCTTCAGTATAGGGGCCTGTTTATGGCTTATAGTACCCACCACAAACAACACGTCGGCCTGCCTGGGAGAAAAGCGAGGAAGACCGGCACCGAAGCGGTCTATGTCATAGTGGCTCGCAGCTGTAGCCATATACTCCATGCCGCAGCACGCAGTCACAAAAGGGTATAGAAACAGGGAATATTTCCTGGCCCAGCCCAGGGCCTTATCCACTCTGGAAAGGACTACACTACCCCCTAAGGCGTCCTCTAGCGCCATTCTAGCGCTCCTTCCTTCCATGCAAAAACCAGGGCAAGCGACACTATCAGTATAAACACCATCATCTCCAGAAAACCGAACACCGAGAGGTCACGGCAGAGCACCGCCCAGGGATAGAAAAACACCACCTCTACGTCGAACACGAGAAATAACACGCCTACAAGATAAAACTTTATGGGAAATCTATCTCTGGCAGGTCCGGAGGGAGGCATTCCGCACTCAAAAGGCAGTGCCTTTACAGCGGTAATCCTTTTTGGTCCAAGTACTGAGGTAAGAAATATAAGAAGCCCTGGAATCAGGGCTGCAATTGTAAAGGTGAGAACTAAAGCCAGAGTATTCCCTTGCACGCGACCACCCCTCCTCTTTCCTCAGAGCCATCAGGTCGCACGATTCTACAAAAAATCTTTTCAATGTCAAACGATTTCTTGTTATGGCGCGGGTAAAACCTTATGTAATAAGTACACAAAGGTTTATATGTTGGCGCGTCCCGGGTATTATGTAGAATATTACGACACCTGGGGTGTCCTACGGGGTATGACTTGACACAGAGTAAGGCGAGGCCTCAAGACCTCTGCAGGGTTACTCTCCCCCTAACATACCTTGGTATTATGTTGTACTTACCTACCGCTGCACAAAGTCTTATGTCGTCCTTGAAGCCGAGTCCGAGGAGCCGTTTCCCGTGGTTTGAATCAAGCAGGGCCTGGCGCACACTGCGCCCATAATGCCGGTAGAGGCCATAAGTAATGCGCGCCGGGTCGCTTATGGCTATATCACGTTTCTTCAATAGTTCGTAAATAAGCATCCCTCCGCAGACGGCGTCCTCAAGGGACATCTGCCCGTCCGTACCGCACAGGGCCAGCAGCACGTCTTCATCCCCCTTAGAGAGATATTCTGCCACCGCAGGGAGATTTATAAAGGAACAGATTAAGACCTCTTTCGGCCTCTTAAGGGCCGCCAGGGTCTTCGTGCAGTTCGTTGTGGTAAAGACGACTGTCTTGCCACGGACAACGTCTGAAGAATATTCTCCGGGTGAATTACCGAGATGAAAACCCCTGACCCTTGTGCCGTTCCTCTCACCGCCCAAGAGCGCCCTGCCCCTGGTAATCTGTTTGAAACGATTCCTTGCAGCGTTCACGGTAGCACAGGTATATATCGCTTCACACCCATTAGAGAACGCATATACCATCGTGGTGCAGGCCCTGAGCACGTCGATGACCACAACGCTCTTTCCCGCCTGCTCCATCCCCCGCAGTTCAGTCGGAGCAGAAGACAAATCTATATACAAATTACGTCCGCCTCCAATCAGGTCTAAAGATGCAGATTAAGGGAAACATCGGGCTGAGACGACAGTACAGGCGTATGAGCAGTGTATTAACAAACAGGTGTGGGGTGAAAAGGTGCCTAGGTGCTGTATAATTGGAAGTTGTCTCTACCCGCATCCTTTGCGCGATACATGGCTATGTCGGCGTTCTTCAGCAAGGTTTCAGTATCTTCGCCGTCTTCGGGGTAGAAGGCTATCCCGATACTGGTGGTGATACTAAGGTCTCGGCCGTCGAGGACTATCGGTCGTTTGACACTGTCGATAACCTTGCGGGCAACCGTGGTCGCACCTTCCGGGTGTTTAATTCCGGGCAATAACAGCGTGAACTCGTCGCCTCCCATACGCGCGACGGTATCGTCTTCACGTACGCATTCTCTCAGTCTCCCTCCAATGCCCTTAAGCAGCTTATCACCCATCGTATGCCCCATAGTATCGTTAACCTTCTTGAACCCGTCCAGGTCAAGGAAGAGTATTGCCAGCTTCTGCTTGTTGCGCCGTGCGTGGGCCAACTCCACGTCCAGACGGTCGTTGAACAATATCCTGTTAGGCAGGGACGTCAGCGCATCGTAATAGGCCATTTGACGGATTATTTTCTCTGTTTCCCTGCGTTCGGCTATTTTCACCTGCAACTCTTCGTTTAAGCTCGCCAGTTCCGACGTGCGCTCTGTCACTCTTTTTTCCAGGGCATCGTTAAGGGCCTTCAGCTCTCCCTCCGCCCGCCTGCGCCGCCGCCGTTCCTCCGCCTCCTGCAACCCGCGCTCAACGGCCGGGACAAACCGCGTCAGTTTGTCCTTCATAAGGTAGTCTGTCGCACCGGACTTTATGGTCTCTACCGCAGTGTCTTCACCGATAGAGCCTGATACGATGATGAATGGCAGGTCGAGCCCCTTCCTCTGCATCAGCGACAGGGCGTCAGGGGCGCTGAAGCTCGGCATATTGAAATCGGCGATGATGACATCCCAGGATTGCTTATCGAGTGCGGCCTCCATGTCCTCCGACGTACAGACCTGCTCATACGCGGGGTCATAGCCTCCACCCCGGAACTCACGCAACAACAGCGCCACATCGTCCGCAGAATCTTCCACCATGAGTACGCGGAGCTGTTTGCTCACTTTACCGGGAGAATCTACCTGTTCTTTATCTGTATCTGTGCTTAATGGGCTCATGGGTGAGGATTTTCTTCGTCAAGCGCCAATCATATTTCACATACTTATAATAAGAATTCTATCTCGGGAAGGGTGTTTTTTCAACAAAATTGTGAACGGCACGGCATATAAAGGCCGCAGTCAACACCTCCGGACTGCCGTCTCTTCGATTTCATTATCATTTAACCTATCGCAAGTACCTTGATCAGATTGGTCTCTGGATAACCCGCAGTTATCACCACCGTATCTCCGCGCTTTACCAGGCCCGTCTTTAGGGCGGCCTTCTCGGCCTCCCTCACCATCTCGTCGGTACTGTTTACCTTCTTCATCTTCACAGGATACACACCCCGGGTTACACACAACTGGTTTACTGTGTTTGGGCATGGACTCGCCCCTATAACAGGGTGCCCGGGCCGGTGGCGGGCCACCAGCCTTGCCGTCTTACCGGTGTTGGTACAGGCGATGACGGCCCGTGCCTTAACGTCCGCGGCGGCCAGGTTCGCACCGTTCGTAACGGCCTCCTGTATTGTCTTCCCCTTAATCCGCTCGTCGGCGAGGAACTTTTCGGGGTCTGCCGCGCCCTCGGTCTTAAGGGCAATCTTGTCCATAGTCCTGACACATTCAACCGGAAACCTGCCCACGGCAGTCTCCTCACTCAACATAAGGGCGTCGGTGCCGTCCAGCACGGCGTTGGCTACGTCTGCCACCTCCGCCCTCGTAGGGGAGAAACTCTCAACCATAGATTCAAGCATCTGCGTTGCCGTTATCACAGGCTTGCCCATAGTCACACACGACCTGATAATCCTTTTCTGTAGCAGAGGGACCTCCTCCAATTCAGTCTCCACACCCAGGTCGCCCCTCGCCACCATAGCGCCGTCGGCCGCCTCAAGTATCGCATCCAGATTTTCCAGCGCCCGCCTCCTCTCTATCTTTGCGATTATTGGGACGCTGCAACCCCTGGACACCATAAACCGTCTGGCGACATGCACGTCCCTGGCGCTTCCCACAAAAGACAACGCAACAAGGTCGACTCCCTGGGAAAGCCCAAAGGCAAGGCATTTCCTGTCTTCCCTGGTCAAGGCGCCCAGCTCTAAATCCGTATCGGGCAGATTCACCCCCTTGTGGGCCTTCAGAAGCCCGCCTTCCAGAACACGGCACCGAACCTCCTTTTTCCTTCTGTCGACGGCGGTGACTCGTAACCTTATCTTGCCGTCATCAATTAATATGACGGTACCCGGCCGGGCCTTCTTGATGAACGAGGGGAAGTTTACACTGACCCTTTCGGAGTTCCCCGGGACGTCTCTGCCGGTTATGACTAGGTTTTTGCCTTTCCTTATCGGTGCGGGCCCTGAGCCCATCTCACCCGTGCGTATCTTGGGGCCGGGGAGGTCCTGCATAATGGCTACCGGTCTCTTGAGGGCCCTTGATATCCTCCGGATTCGGGCCAGGGCCCTGGCGTGGTCATCATAACTGCCATGGGAGAAATTAAGCCGCGCCACATCCATCCCCGCAAGTATCATCCGCCTAAGCACCCCGGGACCGGAGCTGCCCGGCCCGATTGTGCACACTATCTTGGTCCTTCTCAGTCTCTTGATCGACGGCATAGCATGTACCTAATCAGTATGGGCGGCCCACCGGGTCGCCCATACAAGTCTGTTTATTTGGTTCCCTTTAGCGACTAGAATAATACCCTCTAAAGACGCAAAATCATAGCATCTAAAATACTGATTTTTCGTCTGTGAATAGGAGCCGAAACTCTTACCAGAATCCCGCATCGTTCCAAGCAAGGCCGGCAACTACGGACTGTCATAAACCACTTCCTCCTTCAGCCGGGCGTTATGGCCGCCCGGGCGTCGACGGCTACCACACCGCTGCCGCGCGGCAGCATTACGAGGGGGTTTATGTCGAGCTCAATGATTTCGGGGAAATCCACGACCAATTGAGAAACGCGCTGGATTGCCTCAACTGCGGCGTCGATATCGAGCGCCTCTTCCCCCCTGACGCCCCCGAGCAGCGGATACAACCTCAGCTCCTCAACCATCTCCAGTGCGTCTGAGGGGGTCACGGGTGCTATCCGGAACGAGACGTCCTTGAGCACCTCCACGTATATGCCGCCTATGCCAAACATAATAAGATGACCGAACTGCTCGTCATAACTGACGCCGAGAATTACCTCCCGCCCGCCCTTTATCATCTCCTGCACAAACACGCCGTCAACCCGGACGCCCGGCATCCTCCGCCTCACCCCTTCCATTATAGATTCAAAGGCCCGCCCCACGTCATCCGGCCCCTCAAGCCCCAGCCTTACCCCCCCGACGTCCGTCTTGTGGAGTATGTCGGGGGAGGCCACCTTCAGGACCACGGGGTAACCAATCTCCCCGGCCGCCTTCACCGCCGAGTCTTTTGTGGCAGCCAGCTCACCCCTCGGTACCCGGAATCCATACGCAGAGACCACGCCCCTTGCCTCGCGCTCGGCCAGGGTAGAGCCGCCCCTCTTCACGGCCTCTTTGAATACGGTCTCAACGGCATTACGGTCTCCCTCAAAGATCGCGGGTTCTGCCACGGCCTTTTCCATCCACTGCCTCTGTCTGTACATCATGTCCAACGCGCGCACCGCATTCTCGGGAAAGCGGTAATTGGGGATACCGTACTCGGCCAGCACGTCAACGGGGGTCTTCATGACAGGACCGCCCAGAAACGAGGCCACCACCGTCTTCTTGTTATACTTACCCGCAAGCTCACCCACCACCCTTGCTATATCCTTCTCGTCTATCAGGGCTATGGGGGCGAGCATGGTGATTACCGAATCCACGTTATCGTCCTTTAAGACCAGCTCAAGCGCGGTGCCGTAACGTTCAGGGCCCGTGTCTGCAATAGTGTCGACCGGATTATCGATGCCCGCCATCGGGGGCAGGCACGCCCTCAGCCCCTCGATAGTCTTCTTTGAGAACGAGGCCATCTTGAGGGTCGAGCGCTCCACTACGTCGGAGGCCAGGATGCCCGGACCCCCGGCGTTGGCAAACAGGGCCACCGACGGTCCAAGCGGCATCTCGCGCAGGCTAAACGCCTCGGCAAAGACAAAGAGTTCCTGCAAGGTCTCCGCCCTCAGCACGCCCGACTGGCGAAACGCCGCATTAAAGGCACTCTCAGAACCCGCCAGACTCCCCGTATGCGATGACACGGCCCTCGCCCCCGCCTCGGAAGAACCTGACTTTATGAGAATGACGGGCTTCTTCTTTGTCACGCGGGAGGCAACCTCCATAAAGGCGCGCCCGTCTTTTATTCCCTCGATGTAGCCCAGGATTACGCGCGTGTCCGGGTCGTCCTCAAGGGCCTCCAGCAGGTCAACCTCGTCTATGTCCATGTTATTGCCCATGCTGACAAATTTGGAGAACCCGATGTGCTCCGTCAGGGCCCAATCAAGTATGGCACTGCAGACGGCCCCCGACTGGGAGAAGAAGGCAATGTTACCGCTGGGGGGATTACCGGCAGAAAAGGTCGTGTTAAGCCTGTAATGCGTATTTATCACGCCAAAACAGTTGGGCCCTATCACCCTGATGTTGAGCCTGCGCACCCGCTCAAGGAGCTCCCTCTCTCTTGCCGCGCCCTCGCTGCCGCTCTCCTTGAAACCCGCCGTGATAATCACCGCCGAATCTACGCCCTTCTGCGCGCACTCATCTATAACCTGAGGGGTGAATGCCGCAGGGACGACGATAACGGCCAGCTCTATCTCGCCGGGCACCGCCTTGACGCTCGGGTAGGCCTTGAGCCCGAGGATGGTATCGGCCCTGGGGTTGATGGGGAAAATCTTGCCGGGGAAATTGAAATCAATTATGTTCTTGAGTACGTCGTGACCTATCTTGTGGTCCTCACGCGAGGCGCCGATGACTGCAATGGACTTGGGTTGGAAGAAATGTTCCAGCATGCCTTCAGACACGTTGACCGGGGCTCATGAGCCCTTGAGCGCAGAGATTATCGCCTTGAGAAAATCAGGCAGGTCAGACGGCTGCCGCGAGCTTATCATGTTGCCGTCGACCACCACGGACTTGTCTTCGTAGATAGCGCCGGCGTTTATGACGTCATCTTTAATGGTGGGGTAACACGTCATCCTCTTGCCCTTGACCACGCCGGCCGATATCGGCACCCAGGCGCCGTGGCATATGGGCGCAATCACCCTGCCCGCCTCGCCCATGGCCCTGACCACCTTGAGCACACTATCATAACGCCTGAGCCTGTCTGGGGCGTAACCGCCGGGGATGACCACGGCGTCAAATTTTTCCCAGTTCACCTCGTCCACACGGCAATCCGCAGGCATGGGATAACCGCCGTTCTTGCCGCGATAGGTCTTCTTCTCCGGCCCGGCCACCACCACCTCCGCCCCGGCCTCAAGTAGCCTGAGCTTGGGATACCACCCCTCCAGGTCTTCATAAAGGTCGTCCACCAGGATGAGCACCTTCTTGCCCCTCAGTTCCATCTCCGCAGCCTTCTTCTATAAAAATTATGCTCTACCGCAACCGGCCAAATTCTAATACAACACGCCTGAACTATCCAACAAAAACATATTCTGGGTTTTGTCCAATACCTTCTCCATTTTCTGAAATTTTCAACCTTATACACTTGTTTTTTTCTATAATTCGGGATTAAATAGTCTATTAAATCACTGACTTCTACATCATGGCATTATTTGAAGACAATTAGATAATATGCAAAGTAGCCCTAGCAGTGTTC
>JAZGAY010000027.1:0-6877 GCA_036475985.1 Candidatus Brocadiales bacterium | reverse complement strand
AAAATAATTAACCTTGCCCCCTAGTTGTTTCCTGGCCAGTGGCATGGTGGCATTTGCCCCAACGAACTCAAGCCTGTAGGCTACACCCTGTCGGGGTTCGGGGTCGGTATTATTGGCATTATTATCTTCGAGGGTGCTGTGCCGTGTTTCTCTATTCTTATTGACGGCCTCAATCTTTTGAAACACCACGGCACCGTCGGTGAAATATACGGTATCGCTGCCCTTGAAGTAGTACCTGACCTCTCCGGCGGTCTGTCCCCGGTTTTCTATAAAGAAGGCGGGGATGTTGCCCAGTTGTTTTACGACCTCTGCTTTATCGGCCTCTTTAAGATTCTGTGGCTGATTGGCCTCGGATTCTTGGACCGTGTAGGCAGGGTAGAAAAGAGTAATCAACACGACAGACAGGATAGCAAACAAGATTGATGAGGCACTTCTCATAATCACTTCCCCTTTACATTAGTAATGGTCTTCACCAATAAAGACGTAGTGTAGTGGCTATAATATCAGTGCTTTTGCTCAAATATCCTTGCCAATCCCATGCGGGTCTCAAAGAGTAGCAGCTATCGGAAACGGCCTAAAGGCAAAGAAGGTGTAACGGACAAAAGACATTTTACCGGAAAAAGTCCTCCTTTCAAGATTTTGTTGGACCCCACAAAAAATCTTTCTGCCAAAAAAAGAGGAGCTTATACGGCAATTAGCATCAGCTGTCGGACTCAAGCTTTTGAAAAAGGAAAATGTACTCATATTCTACTAAATGTCAAGGGGGGAATATCGATTTCTTGTTCGTTTCCGGGTGCGTCTCGACGCACCCTACGGTTGAAAAGCCCGACGACAAGGGATCCTAATCGCTGAACGCATAGAGCTTGCCGTCGGTGGAGCCAACATATATAGTACCGTCTTCGGCTATCGCCGCGGATGAGAAGTCAAACGGCCCTCCCGCCTTGTAGCTCCACTTCAACCGCCCGTCCGGCCCAATGGCATAGAACACACTGTCGGCGGCGCCCACATATACAGTACCGTCCTTGCCCAGGGTGGGTGATGAGATGACGGTGGCGCCTATGTCGTATTTCCATTTCTCCTTGCCGTCCGGAGTGACCGCATAAACCATCCTCTCCCCGGAACCAAAATATATAGTACCGTCATCGCCCAGGGCCGGTGACGAGTCGATATCGAGGTCCGTCTGAAACACCCATTTCATGTCGCCATCAGGCTTTATTGCATAGAGATTGGCGTCCTCAGAGGTGACGTAGATTATCCCATCCTCGCCGACCACAGGTGACGAGTTTATGATGTACTGCGTCCTGAATCGCCACTTGCCCGTGCCGTCGGGCTCCATGGCATACAGGCTGTCGTCCTGGGAATTGCAGTACACGGTGCCGTCCGGGGCGATGGAGGGAGTGGACAGCGTATGGTCCTGCGTACGGAGGGTCCACCAGATCTGGCCGTTTGCATCCAGGCCGTAAACCCTTGTATCCCAAGAACCTATATAGATGTTACCGTCGGGGCCTATCGTGGGAGCCGAGGGCACACCCGCCCCCAGCGACGTCCGCCACTTCTTGTTGCCCTCGGGGGTCAGCGCATACAGATACCCGTCCCAGGAACCAATATATATAGTGCCATCTCTGGCTATTGCGGGAGTAGATTCTATCTCTGCCTCCGTGGTAAAGGTCCACCTGAGGTTGCCGTCCGGGTCGACGGCATAAAGTTTACCGTCCTTCGAGCCCACGTATACTGTGCCGTCGGCACCGATGCTGGGTGAACCGGTTATGGGGCCGCCCGTCTCGTAGCTCCACTTGAGTCTGCCTTTCTGGGGTCCCAGGTATTGGCTCTGCGCGGTGTTTCTCGCGTCGTGCCGGTGCATGGGCCAGGGAGAGTCTGCGGGTTGTGCGCTACATAGACCTGGTGCAATACAGGCGTAAATGTGTATAATAGTCAGAACACTTGCACACAAAAGACTACATAATCTGTGGTTTAGCTTCATAAAGGGTTCTAGCGTTTGAGACATAACTGGCCAATCTCTCCTTTCTTGCTGCTCGCAGCAATATTACTCGCCAGCTGCGCCACCATGGAGCCCGTCCGTTTAGGACCTCCCAGGGTGCTGACGGTTGAAGAGGTAAGAGAGACGGTGACGTCAAACTCCAAGAAAATCTCCACCCTCAAGGCCAAGGCGAAGGTAACCCTCATGTCCAAAGACCTCAAGGAACCTCTTGCATGCACGGCTTACATAAGACTGGAGAGACCCAAACGGCTCAGGATAATCTGCTCCAAACTCTTTCAGACCGTATTCAACGTCCTCTCGGACGGCCATCGATTCTGGCTCTACGTACCCAAGGAAAGAAAGCTCTACACTGGCCTCTCAGATCAGGACATAACCTATCTCGGCCTAAAATTCTCGCCCAACGAAGTAGCGGGTCTCCTCGAGCTCGACAATTTCCTGCCAGATGCCCGGGTGACGTCGTTTGAGACACTACCCAAGCACTGGAACGTCGCCCTGGTAAACCCGCAAGATTTAACCCGATATTACCTCACAGTAGACAGATACACTCTGAACGTAACACGTTACGACGTCTACAATTCCGATAGCAGCCTCAGGATGAGGGCGCAGTTTGACGACTTCGAAGACGTCGACGGATGTCAGGTGCCTCGATACATGGAAGTCTACTGGCCACGCGGCGAGACAAAGCTCCTTATCCAGCTAAAGAGTATAAGCCTGAACGAAGAACTTAATCCCAAGATATTCCGTTTCACAATGCCAGAGAACGCAGACGTCATCCGTCTGAGCAAAAGACAAAAAGCCCTGCCTCTGGCTCTGGACGGGCGCGATTATACCCGCATCACGGCCACTGTCAACCGGCGGCGGTAAACGGTTTGCAGGCCAAAAAAACCTGCGTATGCCACCTGACGCCGCACACATCTACCCTAGAACTCGTACGACACGCCTACTATGCCCGTAATATTATTGTTATGTCGATTCCAGATGTGGGACGGGCCGTTCGGGACACTGATTAACTTGTCATAACGTATCTCCGGCCTGACCATGAGTTTTTCGCGGAGCCGGAGGTTCACGGTGCCGGTAATCTCCGCCAGCGACGCACCCGTACCACCGCTAAGGTCCTGCAGGTTCTCCTGGTTCCAGAAATATTCGCCTCTCAGGGCAAAACCGAGCCACTCGGTGTGATCGTAGATGAAATACTGAGCCACACCCCACACGCTGTTGTTGTCCTTCATCCGTCCGGAAGGCCGCGTTAAACTCGCACTGCTATAATTCCAGTTGGCGTTCGTAACCATAGCCAGCTTCTCAAGCGGGAAGAACGTTACCGTCAGGTCGTAAACCTGGTACCAGTCCGAATTATTGCTATCGTCGGCCGGACCCCAGATGGTGTCGAAGTTTATATTAATATTTTTGAAGAATGCAAGGTCTGGCGGGTTGTAGTCAAACTGAAGGCCGTACATAAAACTCTTGTTATTGTTAACAAAGGTGTCGAACGTGTTGGTAAAGTAGAAATCGAGGGTAAACCGGTCCGTGAACGGATAGCTCAGTCCCACGCCCGTATTCGTATTGGGTGTTGCCCCTATGTTTATGTAAGAAGAAGTGACGTTGGGATTAAATATCGACTCCCAGTCCTCGTAGCCTATCCAGCTTGCGAACTTGCCGAACTTGGCGGTAAGTCCCTTGCCGACGGGGATGTTCCACAATACGTAACCCTCACTGAAGGTCGTCTGCCTTCCACCGGTCGGTGTGCCAGGCGGGTTTGGTTGAGCTATCTTGTCATCCCTCACCGGCCCTGAAGGTGTTATGTACCGCGCGAGTTCTCCCCAGTTTAGCGTTATCTTGAACCCTATGTCACCCGGATGGTGCGCGTGCTTGTAGAGCCACAGTTCTATGTTGTTCACAGTAAAGGAGTTATCCTGCCTGTGGAAACCCAGCGGCCCGATGGCGTTCTGGTCGCCCGAGCCGGGCCTGACGCTCTCGTACTGGTAATAATTTCCTATATACCCCCCCCACTTTACACCCTCGAAATTTTCCATGAAAGGGAGCAGACCAGACGGTATGGCCTCAGGTTGTGCCCCCACTCTGACCTTGGGCTCAACCTTCCTCTTTTCCAGGAACCTCCGGAACTCAGCCACCTCATCGTCGTTGAGCTCAACGGCAATGACCTGTAAAGGCATGCATATAAACGATAATAATAAGGCTAGCGCACAGGTTGCTATCAAATTCCCTGAAGTCATGTAGTCTTTTCCGGTAAAGAGGTTCAACTGTTTCTACTACTCTCATGCATGTTTTTTCTGTCCTTCACACATCCTTATTGCCGTTCGACCATCTTCAGTCCCTCAAGTAATGAGTCCAAATGTTCGGTAGTATGGTCTGAGCTAAGTGAGATTCTCAGCCGGCTCGTGCCCTGTGGAACGGTCGGCGGCCGGATGGGCGGGACCAGGAGTTTGTTGTTATTATAAAGGGCGTTTGACGCCCCAACCGCCCTCTTTGGCTCGCCCAATATAACAGGAACGATAGGCGATTGCACAGTCACGTCAAACCCGATAGCCCTCAAACCCTCTTCCAGGTGACGGCAGTTTCGCCACAACCTCTCTCGCCGCTCCACCCCTTCATCTCCCTCTACCAGTTTTAGTGCCTCAAGCCCTGCCGCACAGGCAGCCGGTGGAATGGCGGTAGTAAACATAAACGACCTTGACCTGTTCTTCAAGAAGTCTATCAGCTCCCTTGTGCCTGCCACAAAACCGCCGATACCGCCCAGGGCCTTACTAAGAGTCCCCATCTGTATATCCACACCCTCTCTCACGCCGAGGTGTTCGAGCACCCCCCTGCCCCCGTTTCCAAACACACCCGTGCCGTGTGCATCGTCCACCATGGTCATAATGTGAGGGCCGTGTTTCCTGGCAACCGACACTATCTCTGGAACGGGTGCTATATCACCGTCCACGCTGAATACACCGTCCGTGACCACGAGTATCTTGCCAAAATCATTTGATACCCTTTTTAAGACCCTGTCCAGGGCCCCGGCATCCTTATGGGCATAGACCCTCAAATCCGCTCCAGACTGCCTGGAGGCGTCTATGATGCTGGCATGATTGAGCCTGTCACCGATTATCAAATCACCTCTGCCCATCAGGGCACAGATGGCGCCGATATTGGCCATATAGCCGGTAGGGTATACCAGGGCGTCTTCGGTGGACTTGAAGCGGGCCAACCCGGCCTCAAGCCTCTGGTGTAAAACGCCGGTACCGGACACCAACCTCGAGGCGCGCGCACCCCAGCCGTATCTGTTGACGGCTTCCCCTACCGCCTTCTTTATCTGCGGGTGGTCAGCCAGCCCCAAGTAGTCATTGGAACAAAAGGAGAGGTATCTCTCACCGCCTATGGTCACATACGGCCCCCGGGCATCTTCTATAACCATGGGCCTCCTGTACAGACCGGCCTCCTTCAGGGCCCTTAACTCGTCGAGTATAACCTCCACCGCACTTTTATTGTCCTGTCCTACCGTCATTTCCCCTCTCACAGTCAGTAAATGAAACCGCTCTAATCCCCTTTTATCTCAAAAAATGTTACGTCCACCATTACCCTTTTGCCCTCACGCGATATCTCAATCTTGCCTCTATCCCCCAGCCTCTTCCGGCGAATAAGGAGGATTATATCATGCACCTCGGCAACGTGCTGGCCGTCCATAGACACGACAATGTCCCCCACCTGCAGACCCGCTGCCTCCGCGGGGCTACCCTTAGCCACGTCTTGAATCACTACCTTGTCCCTGCCGATATCACGAATGGTTACCCCCAGAACCGCCCTTTTTTCCCTTCGTTCAGACGGACGAATTACCCTGATAAAATCGGCGGGCTGCAGGGGTATGTCACGCAGGAACAGATAATGCTCTTCGCCAGACACCCCTTTCTCGTCCAGCTCATACGTATAGACCGTAGAATACGGAAGGTGCAGGCGGTGAAAGACCCTCTTCGGCACCCCGAAATCGTAAATGATATGGCTATCACCCATAAACGCCAAAAACTTTTTGCACCCGCTGCCCCGGGGAGAGGAAAGATACCTGGCAATACTGTCGGCCATGACGTCTTCCCAAACGCACTGGACCTCGTAGAATTTGTCGAAATCACCGCTCATGTCGGTATGGCCCTTAAAAATCTTTTGTAAATACCGCCTGTGGTAGAAATCCGTGGTGTCAATGCTGGGCAGCGTCGCCCTGTCAGCGTCACTGATTCCGCTCAAACCTTTTCTGCTTATCTTCTTCTGCAACTCCTTTGTGACGTTGAGTGCAATGACAGGAATCTTCTTCTCACGGGCGAAATCCATAATCCCCTTATACAGACCGTAATCATAACCCCACTCCTCCTTCCAGTGCGTGTCACGCAACAGTTCCTCCTCGCTTATCTCGCCTCTGCTCCACCTGTCAAGGACGTCCTGATAGGGTCTTTTAAACATCTCCATGCCAATTGCGATATTATCCCCGTATCTCTCATAAAATTCCTTGAGTACCTGCAACTGGAACTCGTGGGCCTCGGCATTGGTGTGCACCTCTCCCACGTAAACGATTCTCGCCCCGTCAAAGAACCCGGCAAGCTCCGAAAAGTCAATCTTCTCACCGGTTGCAACGTGGACGATATCGCCGATAGCAAGCTCTGACGGAAGCCCCCTCAACCGCTCGGCACCCTCCGTTCCAACAGACGCGGCAAGAATCAAAAACGCCAATAACGCCAGGCTCAAAGCCAAAAGCGGTTTGCGAGGTGACATGCCCCTTGTGTCCATCCATTTTTTTAGCGAAAAAAACGGCAAGTGTCCGGCCCCTTCATCTATGATACTATAATCGTAGTTGCTTTTTGCTGCAAACGAGTATACTTTAATAAGAACCTC
>JAZGAY010000269.1:0-3848 GCA_036475985.1 Candidatus Brocadiales bacterium | reverse complement strand
TAGAATACCGCTTTTGTCTCCAAGTATCGGAGAAAACACTACGCCAGTAACTTGTGGTGATAAATGAAGGTTCTCATTGTGGGAGGCGGTGGCAGGGAGCACGCCCTCGTCTGGAAGCTCACGCAGTCCTCCAAGCTGAGCAAAATCTACTGTGCGCCCGGCAACGCGGGTATATCCCGCCTGGCCGATTGCGTTGTCATGGCAGCCGATGACATCGAGTCGCTCAGTAATTTTGCGCGTAAGGAACGAATAGACCTGACCGTAGTGGGTCCGGAGGGACCGCTAGTAAAGGGTATTACCGACAGGTTCCAGTCGATCGGCCTCAAGATCTTCGGGCCATCGAGGAAGGCCGCCGCCCTGGAAGGGAGCAAGGTCTTTTCCAAGAACCTGTTGAGGAAATACGGCATCCCCACCGCCGTGTTCAGGAGCTTTAGCGACCTCGACCATGCCGAGAGATACATCGGCTCTCTAAGTCGGCCGCCCGTTGTCAAGGCAGACGGCCTTGCTGCCGGAAAGGGCTCGATAGTATGTAAGAGCGAGGAAGAGGCCATCAGTGCCGCAAGAAGCATCCTCAAAGAAAAAATCTTTGGTGAGGCCGGCGCCAAGATTGTGGTGGAGGAATGCCTTGAGGGAGAGGAGGTCTCTATCCTGGCCTTTACAGACGGCAGCACGATTGTGCCCCTTGAGAGCTGTCAGGACCACAAGGCCCTGCTCGACGGAGACAATGGCCCGAACACCGGGGGGATGGGCGCATACTCGCCCGTACCGGCGGTGACGGACGAGCTCTACCGGGCGATAGAGAAGGACGTGCTTGTACCCACCGTCCATGCCATGAAAAAGGAGGGTAGGCCGTACAGGGGAATAATCTACGTGGGGTTGATGCTGACGTACGCGGGCCCCAAGGTACTGGAGTATAATGTGAGGTTCGGCGACCCTGAGACACAGCCGCTGCTTATGCGCCTTAAAGGCGACCTGCTGCCCACGCTCCTTGCCGTGGCAAACGGGAGGCTGGAGACGGTCGATTTTGAGTGGGACCCCAGGCCGGCCGTATGCGTGGTGATGGCCGCCGGCGGTTATCCCCAGAAATATGAAAAGGGTGACGCCATAGACGGACTTGACGACATATCGGGGCCGGACGACGACGTTGTCGTCTTTCATGCGGGCACGACGATGAAGCAGGGCACGGTCGTCACAAACGGCGGCAGGGTGCTGGGCGTCACGGCGCTCGGCGACGATATTGAAGACGCACAGAAAAAGGCCTACGACGCCGTGGCGAAGATAGGTTTTAAGGGGGCTTATTATCGCAAGGACATAGGCGCAAAGGCCGTCGCAAGAACCCCTTGAAAATCTTGGAGGGTTCAGCTAACATATTTTTCAGGTGGCGGCGTAGCTCAGTCGGTAGAGCAGCGGACTCATAAGCCGCGGGTCACTGGTTCAAGTCCAGTCGCCGCTACCAATTTATTTGATACTTTCCTTTTTGAAGACCTCTGAATTTTGTATTTATACAGCCCCACACCATGCAAAATAATTCAATTTACCCGCAGTTTTTGAAGGGTCTTTTACAGGTAATATGTGGGCCAAAGACCCCCCTTGCCCCATGTTCACATGGCTTACGGAGACATGTTAATAGGAAGCTGAAACATTGCCAAGACCAGTAGGCAAAAGCCCTTGTAGAGGGGCGGCGTAGGAAGTATAACATGCTCAGGCTGCACAACCCGTGACTAACTTAAATACTGGTACTAACAGTGGGTGCAGGTCAGCCTTCCGTTATACTGAAAGAGCGTTCCGATTCATCAAATGAGTAAACCTAGACACATTACAATTCTGGGAGGGGGTATTGCCGGTCTTAGTGTGGGATATTATGCCCGGAAGAAAGGGTTACCGTTTACGGTTTACGAGGCGGGTAACAGGATAGGAGGGAACTGCATTACTCTGACGTATAGGGGTTTCCGCTTTGACTCAGGGGCGCACCGTTTTCATGATAAAGATGCAGAAGTAACAAAAGAGTTAAAAAGTCTGCTTGGGGAAGACTTGAAGGAAATTAATGTGCCTAGTCAGATCTATCACAAGGGGACATTTGTAGATTTTCCACTTTCACCATGGAGTTTACTGAGAAATTTAGGGCCATATACCTTTGTTAAAGCCGGGCTTGAGCTGTTATGGTCAAGACTGAAAAATAGAGAACCACACAGGAATTTTGAGAATTTTGCATTACATACTTATGGAAAGACCGTGGCTGAGAGCTTTCTGCTGAATTATACACAGAAATTGTGGGGGTTGCCGTGTAAGCGGCTTTCCCCGAACATTGCAGGAAAGCGAATGAAGGGGCTGCACTTAACGGCTTTCTTTGCGGAGACAATCTTGGGAGGAAGTGGCGAGAAAGAACATTTGGATGGGTCGTTTTATTATCCTAAGAGAGGGATTGGCACTATTGCAGAAAAACTGGGAGAACTGTGCGGGAAGGAAAACATTCTGAGAAATTCTAAGATCACCAGGGTCTTTCACAATCAGACACAAATTCAGGCACTAGAAGTCAATGGAAAAGAGAGGGTATACACAGATGAGATAGTGAGCACGCTGCCCATCACGGTTTTGCTACAATTGATGGAGCCGAGACCCCCTGAGGAAATCCTGCAGTTAGCCAAAGACCTCTACTACCGCAACATGATATTGGTAGCTGTTTTCTTGAACAGAGAATCGGTTACAGAAAATGCTTCTGTCTACTTTCCTGATGCCGATTGCCCGTTTACCAGAATATATGAGCCAAAAAACAGGAGCGTATACATGTCTCCACCGGGGAAAACCTCTCTGGTTGCGGAGATTCCGTGTTTACAGGGAGACGAGCTTTGGAACACGGACGATAGCAGATTGATTCAGCTAATTCGTTCACAAATTACTCAACTTGGGTGGATAGACGAGGAAGAAATCATAGGTGCCTTGGTTAGCAGGATGAATTACGCCTATCCCGTGTTGGAAGTAGGCTTTGAAGACAAAATCAAGGAGATCGTTACTTTTCTGAAGCGTTTCGATAATCTAAAACTTTCCGGTAGAAATAGCAAATTTACGTACACCCACGTCCACGATATTATAAAATCCGGCAAAGAAATTATTGGGGAATATATTTCAGATTATCAAACTCAGGGACTCACACAAACGTTTTAAGCTAATGAATATACTATTATTACAACCCCCTACAAGAAAAATGGGATTTACCTCGCGTTGGCATTATCCACCCTTAGGACTGACAGCCCTGGCTGCATACCTTAGGCAATATGGTCACCAGGTGAAGATCTTTGATGCAAGTTCAGAACAGGCAACAATTGCTGATGTGATAAAGCTGGTTAAGGAAACAATTCCTGCAGTAGTAGGGATAACCACAATGTCGTTAAATATAAGCTCTGCCTTTGAGTTGGCCAGGGCCATAAAGTCACTGGACAAGAAGATATGGGTTATTGCCGGCGGCGCTCACCCCACCGTAGCTCCAGAGCATATGCTGAGCGACAATAATATAGACGCAATCGTTATAGGAGAAGGGGAAGTTACCTTATTGGAACTTGTGGATGCTATAGAGACCGGCTCTGAGTTCGAAGAAATAAAGAGTATAGGCTTCAGAAGGAACGGGGACAACATTTATACACACCGCAGAGAGTTAATTCCCGACCTAAGCAAGTTGCCCCTCCCAGCTTATGATTTAATCTCTACAGAAAGATATGATGCTCCTTATTCGACAAGAAAGCCCTTGGCCTCTATGGTTAGGAGCAGGGGGTGCATCTTCAAATGCACTTTTTGCGGTAACAATAAGACCTATGGGCCTACCTTCAGATGCCAGACGCCGGAGAGGACGGTGG
>JAZGAY010000268.1:0-5826 GCA_036475985.1 Candidatus Brocadiales bacterium | reverse complement strand
GAACTGTTGCACGTACGGCTGCAGCGTATCACCGAGTAAGCCGGTTGACCTGCCGTATACCTTACCGTTGATTATTTCTGCCTCTATGTTGAAAAAATCGAACGTTTCCATGCCCCTAGACTCCCGGCGTAACTTTCCAGTTCTCTTCTGCCTTCTTGAGTACCTCGGTGGCCACCCTCAACGCATTAAGCCCGTCCTGCCCGGAGACCGCCGGTTTGCTGTTGTTAAGTACACAGTTTATGAAGCTCTCCAGCTCTTTTTTCAGGGGCTCCTCCTGATTTTCCGTCTTTATGTGTTTAATCTCCAGCAAATTACCGAAGTCATAGTTTTTCAAGTCTATAAGGCTTTTCACGTTAAGCCCTTGCAGGTTTAGCGAGTCGATCGTAAGCTTCGGCGACTTCTTATAAATTATAGCTTCTTGCTTCTCGTAATCCAGTGAAATATATACGTTTTCCGAGAACAGGCGTATCTTTCTCATCGGCCTGAAGGAAACACGGCTTGCCGTGATGTTCGCCACGCAGCCGTTTTCAAAGGTTATCCTGGCGTTGGCTATGTCTTCTTTGGAAGAGATTATTTTCGTGCCCACCGCCTCTATCCTCTTCACGGGGGACTTTGCCAGATGGAGTATTATGTCTATGTCATGCACCATTAAGTCGAGTATGACACCGGTGTCCTTTGTGCGGAAGTTGAAATTGGAGAGCCTGTGGCACTCTATAAATCTTGGTACCATGGGATACTCTTCCACCGCTTTGACAACTGGGTTGAAGCGCTCTACATAGCCTACCTGTAATAGGGTTTTGCTCTTTATGCTGAGGTCTACCAGGGCCTCGGCCTCATCCAGATTTCCTGCCATGGGCTTCTCCAGCATTACCGGTATGCCTTTGTCAAGAAAGTAGGAGGCCACCTCGGAATGGGCGGAAGTTGGTACGACCACACTGACGGCCGAGGCCCTGTTGCCCAATGCCTCTGCACTAGGGAAGAACTCCGTGCCGACGCGCTTTGCGACCGCCTTGCCCCGTTCTTCATCAATGTCCACTACCCCGACAAGCTCTGCGTTGGGGAGCCGGGAATAGACTCTTGCATGTTCTTTTCCCAGATGACCGACACCGACAACTGCTATCTTGAGTTTTTTTTCTGACATCGTTTATGTCTCTAGAGGTATATTCCTCAACAACTCTCTGTACCTGCCGAATCGGCCCTTCATGGTGTTTTGCATAAAATCGACCAGTACCCTTACCTTCGGGGTGACATCTTCTTGTTTTTCCAATTCCTTAAGAACCATGCCCTGATTCAGGGCCTCAGTCTGGCGGAAGATCTTTTGGAAGGCCTCTTTAATGGACTCTATCTGTTCTTGGGAGAAGTCCGCCCTCTCAAGGCCGACAACGTTGACCTGACGCACGCGCGAAGGGTTTCCTTCCACCAGTATAAAGGGAGGTACGTCCTGAACTATTCTTGTAAGACCGCCCACATAGGCATATTGGCCTATGGTGGCGAAGGGTTGTACCCCTACCAGTCCCATGAGCTTTGCATAATTTTCGACCTTTACGTGACCGCCCAACAGGACGTTGTTTGCCAGAAGCACGCCATTTTCAATCTCGCAGTCATGTGCAATATGCGAACAGGCCATAAACAGGTTGTCGTTGCCTACTCTGGTTATACCGCCGCCTATCGCTGTTCCTGTGTTTATGGTCACAGATTCTCTTATAATGTTGCGGTCACCCATTTCAAGTCTTGTGTCTTCTCCGCCGTGTTTAAGGTCTTGGGGTTCCGCGCCCAGGGACGTCCCGGGAAATACACAGTTGTCTTTACCGAGGGTGGTATGTCCGGTTACAGTAACGTTGTTTTTTACGACAGTTCCATCGCCAATCTTTACATGTTCGTCAATTAAGGAGAATGCCCCTATCTCAACGTTTTTGCCCAACGCTGCTTTGGGATGTACCTGGGCGGCCGGGTGTATACTCATACCTTTGCGTCTGCAGTCTTAGATAAAGAGTCTTCGGCCTGAGCGAGTTCAACTAGTTTTCTTGCCAGCCGGACATTAAGGGAATGTCCGGAACGCGTGCCGGTAATTCGTGCCCTAAGCTCCATGCCCGTCAGGTAGAGGTCGCCGAGCAGGTCTAGGAGCTTGTGCCTGACACTTTCATCTGCAAAGCGAAGGTTTGCTTGTTTTCTGTGGATTGGCGTTAAGGCCATCCCGTCCTCATTTACAAGAAAACTGTTTTCCTCCGTAACACCTCGTCCAAGCCCTAGTTTGACAAAATCTTCCACGTCAGTCGACAGGCAAAACGTCCTGGCAGGGGCTATCTGCTCTGAAAAGGCATCTTTGGTGAGAGATAAGGTATATGACTGCCTGAGTTCCGATGTGTCTCCAAAATCCAGGTGATAAGAAAGCTCCAGACCCTTGTCGTATGGGAGAGCGACTATTTTTTTCCCGTTGTCTTCAAGGGTGATGGCGCTGGAAAGGACAAAGATCCGCTTGGGGGCATTCTGGTTGACTATACCGGCCTCTTTTATTAACTGCACAAAGACCAGCGAGCTGCCGTCCCCGGCCGGTATCTCTTTACCCGTCATATCTACCAGAATGTTGTCGATGCCCAAACCGGAGATCGAGGCCATAAAATGCTCAACTCCTTCTACCTCAACCCCGTCCCTGGCCAGCAGGACACGTCTCTTGAGATCCTGAACGTAGTCGACGCTGGCAGGGATGATGGGAGAACCTGGAAGGTCCACCCTCCGGAACCGTATACCCGTATTGGGAGGTTGGGGCATCAGGCGTATGGAGACCTCTTCTCCATGAAAAAGACCGCGACCAACGTACTCTGCTTCGCGTCCTATCGTTTTCTGTTCTCGTTGCAATTTTATCACCCGGAGTATTAGCCGTTCAAGTACTCTACTACCATGTCGGTTATGTCCAGGCTGTCGGAGAAATATAGAATCGTACCCATCCCTATCTTGAGTCGCAATTCCATAAGGTCTGAGCTCTTAGGGTTGATGGTTTCTTTCTTTAATATGATGTCAAACCCTTCTTGACGCCCCATCTCCTCTATTGCGGTACTTATATCGCCATAGAGTTCTTCGTAAAACTCCCTTTCCTTATCCATGAGATTCTTCCTGGCAACGTCTTCTTCCAACTGGATGTAGAGGGCCTTCTTTTCCATCTCAATTCCCAGTTCTTTCCTGGCCTCGCTGCCTCGTTCCAGGAGCTGCATCTCCTCTCTGAGGGCCATGAGGTCGTCCTGTTTCTCCATTAGGAGTTCTTCCTCTTGGGCCTTCAGCTCCTTGAAGCTCTCCTCCAGCTCCAGCCGCTTGTCATATCTTTCGAAGACGTCGTTAAGATTTACCACTCCTACGGTGAGTTCCTTTGCAGATGCTATAGCCGGAAAAACCATAATCATCGCAAAAAACACAAATGCAAGCTTACTCAGCTTCATAAACTTTTTTCCTTTCCAAAAAAGTTGTCTTTACGTTATTGACCGCCACCGATGTTGATATTAACCACCTTTGTGCTGTCTGTCGGCTGCTTCTTGATAGCGAAACCGAAGTCGACACCCAGGGACATACGCCCGAAAAAGGGCATGGTAAACCGCAATCCGGGGCCTACCGATACCCGCATTTTGTCAAAACCGATGTCTCCCGTATTCACGCCAGCCTTTCCGACGTCTATAAAGAAAACGCCTTTAAGCATATTCCCGTAAAGGGGGAAGGTGTCTTCAATAGTATAGACTATCAGTGAGTCTCCACCAATAGTCTCGCCTGTGGTTTTATCCACCGGACCGGCTCCACGGTAACTGAAACCTCTGATAGAACCTGTGCCTCCGGCAAAGAACCGTTCAAATATAGGAACCGGCTCATCTGTAAGGGACGTCACCATGCCTAGAGTACCCTTGAGACCCAGGATATGGGCTCCCCACCAGTCCGGATTCCAGATCTTAACATATTGTTTTACCGATAAGACAAATCTTGCCGTGTCTACGTCTAAACCGGACACCTCCGCCTCGGCGTCTATCAGGTGGCCTTTGGTGGGGCTCCTGAAGGGAAACCGGGTGTCCCAAATGGTTCTGGCACCGAGTGCCAGCTTCATTCTCGAGCCCTTTGACTCCTGTACCAATTTGGACGCAGTGGACAGTACATCGCGTATCTCTATATCCTCAAAGTCCGGTGTAAGGGCGACGCTGAGGTTGGGCGTGAGCATCCTCCCCAGTGTGAAGCGTCCGCCCCGTCTCTTTTCGTTATAATGCTGCCAGCTCCTTGTGTAGAAGAAGACGCTTCCGCCACCGGAATATACCGAATCATAGATAGAAGGATTTGTCAAAGATATAATGGCTTCGGTTCGCTTTAACCCGGGGCTGAATTTTATGTTAAATATATGGCCTGCACCCCGGAAGGCGTCACCCGACAAGAAGTCGTGGAAGCTCTTGGGAAAGTCAAATAGGTTAAAGTTGTTGTCGGTATAAGAGATGTCTCCGAACAACCCGGAATTTACTCCGAACCCACCTCCAAACCGCAGCAGGCCTGTCCGTCCCTCGGTTACGTCTACAATGACGTTGGCAAGGTCCGGGCGCGAGCCTCTTTCGCTCAGCATGTTTACCGGCATTGGCGACTGTTTGTCAAAGTATCCGGTTGATATTAACCTCTCGTGGCTTTCCCTGATCTTTACGCTGTCAAACCTCCCGCCTGGGAAGAACGTCAATTCCCTCCTTATAACATGGTCCTCTGTCTTTTCGTTGCCTCTTATCTTGATTTCTTCTATGTATAGCCGTTCTCCTTCGGTTATGTCATATACCAGGTCCAAGCTCGGCCCCACGGGGCTGAAGAGTTTTTTAGGGATAACCCTCGCGTTAACGAAACCCTGTTCACCATACAGTGTCCTAATGGTTCTCGTGTCTTCCTCCATAATCGGAGGCAGAAACGGCCCGCGGGTGTAAAGTATCATATCGTCTAGAAGCGTTGAGGTAGAGAAGAGCTTGTTGCCCTTAACCGTTATGTTGTTTACGGTGTACCTCTCTCCTTCATCTATGACGAAGGTCACATAGGTGTCTTCCCTGTCTTTGCTATATGTTAGTTTCCCTTCGACGTTTGCGTCCAGCCATCCCTTGTCTACGTAATACTCTCTAAGTCTCCCCTTGTCCTCATCAAACTTGTCTTTGTCAAAAAGGCCTCTGAAGAGGAACCCGGGGAAGCGTTTCCTGCGTGTCTTTATCTGCTTCCCGAGCTTTTTGTTGCTTATAGAGTTGTTGCCCTCAAATAACACCTTTTTTATGGTTACCTTGGGGCCTTCACTTATATCATAAACAACCTCTACATCGCCATCGACCTTCCTGATCTTACTGCTGACCTTTGCAAAGCGAAACCCTTTTTTTAGGTAGAGGTCCCTGATGTTTTCCTCACCCAGTTTAACCAGATAGTGCTTTAGATAACTCCTTTCTCTAAATTCAAGGAGGTCCTCGAGTTTTCCGGTCTTTATGTGCTCATTGCCCTCAAATATAACGGCTTTAATTACGGGCCTTTCTGTCACCAAAAAAGTGAGCTTGAGGCCGTCTGCCAGGTCTTCCAAGACCACTTCAACATTGTCGAAAAAGCCCATCGCCCAGATACTTGAGACGTCCTGCGACACCGCCTCCGGGCTGTAAAAGTCACCGTCTCTCTGCTTTATCGAGCCCTTTATGGCAGCCGTGCCTATACGCTTGTTGCCTCTTATGGTTATTTGTCTTATTATCTGCCCTTTTTCTGCCTCCTGGGCCTGAACTGAAAGCCCGTATGTCAGACAAAAGACAAATATAGAAGCAACGGCAAGGTTTCTAACCCTGGGAGAAGCCATCCCGCACC
>JAZGAY010000267.1:0-3808 GCA_036475985.1 Candidatus Brocadiales bacterium | reverse complement strand
AAACGAACTCGGCTACTGCGTGGTCGACGAACCCAGGCTGTCCAGGCTCATGCCGTTTAACCCTAAATCTACCAGTGGGTTAGGGTATTTCCGCCTTCACGGTAGAAACCCCAACTGGTTCAACGTCCCTACCTCGGTAAGGTATGATTACCTGTACAGCGATACCGAACTCCGGGAATTTTTGCGGCCCATCCATGAGGTCGAGGCCCTTACCCAGATGACCTTCGTCTTTTTTAATAATTGCCATGCGGGCTCCGCCGTGCGGAACGGCCTGAGGCTGAGGGAGATGCTGGGTCTCGGGGAAGAGACCGCCCCGGGGGAGCAACAGGAGCTGCCGTTTTGACCGGAGACATGGCGCATCAAGACACCCCCTAATATTAGCCGGCAAAACGGCTTGACAAGAGGGGCCGTACTCTAGATAATCTATGGCCGAGGTGGGGAGCGTGTAGATTCTTTCACGGGAGGTAAGCGCCATCTACATCGCCCTGGCTGTATGGCTTATACTTATTATTTTCCTCAGCTTTGGCATAAAAGTACTGTGGTCAAAGTACGCCAAAGAGAGGGTCCTCAATGTCTTCCTCTATCCCGGCACAGTTGTCCACCAGTGCAGTCATGCCGTTATGTGTCTGGCGACGGGAGCCACCATAACTGAGTTCAACATTCTCAGGCTTGAAGACACCGACATAAAGTATGACCGCCCGAAGATCCCCATCCTTGGAGATTTCCTTATCGTCTTCGCCCCCATTGCAGGCTGTGCAGCGGTGCTCATAGCCATCTCTTTCCTGCTGAACGACCCGGTTAACGTAAAGACGGCGCTGCCGAAAGACATAACCTTCACGGCGGATGGTTTTTTCGCCTTCAGTAAGGGCACGCTTGATACGATAAAGGTGACGCTGTTCGGGCTGTGGGACGGCGCCGATTTCAAGGACCCGCGCTGGGTAGGCTTCATGATAGCCACTATCATTTTTACCGTGTCCATGGCGCCTCAAAAGGGCGACCTGAAGTATCTGATACCGGGTATTATTATCCTGGCGATGGCCTCGTTTTTTGTGGGCAAGTACCTGGGCTTCTGGGGCACGCGGTGGTTCAACAACAGGCTCGAGGTCTTCTGGGCGATAGTGAACCTGGCAGCGTGCATGCTGCTTACGTTTCTGTTTCTCTCCGCCGTTATTATCGGTGCCTACCAGGCCGTTAGGCTCACCGTCAATAAAAAGAGGCCTGGAGGATAGCGGTTCCGGTGAAGAACCTTCTCTATACCAGCTTTCCCACCGCTGCAGGTATTGTACACCTTGTCTGGGGCCCGAAGGGGCTCTTGCTGATACAATTCCCCGGAGTAAGTGAAGAAACCTTCCTTAAGGACCTGAAGCGCCGGTTCTGCGCCGAGGCGGTGAGGGCCGAGAACTCTCACCGAGAGGTCAAGACCGCCCTGCGGCGATACTTTGACGGTCGTGTGGAGACCTTTGCGGGCGTACGTCTGGACCTCAGCGCAGGCACTCCCTTTGAGCGGGCCGTCTGGAGAGGGATACGCAGGATACCGTACGGCCGGACGCGTTCTTACGGGCAGTTGGCCAGGGCCATAGGCCGTCCGGGTGCCGCAAGGGCCGTGGGCAGGGCCTGCGGCAGAAACCCGCTTCCGCCAGTCATCCCCTGCCATCGCGTGGTCGGCTCGGCCGGCGAGCTTGTGGGTTACTCCGGCAGGGGCGGCGTCAGATTGAAGAGGGGGCTCCTCAAGATGGAGGCCGGTGTCTTGGGCCAGAAGGGTTGATTTCCCCGTCGGCCGGCAGCCTCATTAGTCTTACTAATTATGGTTGTATCTACCTGGCGCAAGGAATAAAATATTGCCAGACGGAAGAGAACGATTGGGGGACAGGTTTTATAAGACGAAGGGGGGGGCGCAACATGTTAGACAGACTTTTTGTCTCTTTGACGGTGATGGCTCAGACAATCTGCTTTCTGGGGTTTGTGTCCATCGCCCTGGCGGATTACGAAGTAACAGACGTTACTGATGGATGCAGCATTAGCGGCAGCGTGAAGTTTATCGGGGATGTGCCCGAGCCGGAGATGCTTATACTGGACAAGGACCTTCACGTGTGCGGCACAATGACGAGGCCCTCCAACAAACTCATTATTGACGAGAATACCAGGGGCATAGAAAACGCTGTAGTGTATATAGAAGGCGTGACCAGTGGGAAAGGATTTAAGGAAAAGTGGCACTTCGTTCTGAACCAGATTGCCTGTGAGTTCACACCACACGTACAGGTTGTGCCTGCCAACAGTACCCTGGAGATAAGGAACAGGGACCCGATGGCGCACAACGTTCATGCATACCCCGTGAGAAACACGACCTTTAATGTGAGCATTCCGAGCCGTGGTACACCCCGTGTCAAGTATTTCACTCGCGAAGAGAAGATAAAGGTAAGGTGTGACAGGCACAGATGGATGAGTGCGTGGATAGTGGTGAGGGACGACCCCTACTACTGCCTCACGGGGGAAGACGGGGCGTTTGAGATTACAAATATCCCCCCGGGAGACTATAAAGTCTCTGTGTGGCATGAGGCCTTTAGTCCGGAGGGGGCCGCAGTTCAGACACATGACGTGAAGCTGGCACCCAACCGGCAAGTAGAACTGGATTTCAAGCTCTCGCTCAATTGAGCGTTGAGTTCGACGTTTAGCCGTTTTTATGCCGTCGCGGCCGGGCGCGGGAAGTTGTTGTAAATATAAAAGACCGTTAAATATTTTGTTGCCAAGTTTGGCATTGCAGGTATAATCTGTCCAAGTTTAGCAGTATTGTTGTGTGCGAAACCATAAAAGCCGAACAGTACTCTGGCTTTTATGGTTTTTTTTGGATTGTACGTTTCAAACAGTAAAGGAGAGAGTGTTTTGTCTACAGGCACGGTAAAATGGTTTAACGACACAAAGGGATTTGGTTTTATTGCTCCGGACGAGGGTGGTGAGGACGTGTTTGTTCATCACAGCGTTATTGAGGCGGAAGGGTTCAAGTCTCTGGCTGAAGGTGACAAGGTGGAGTTTGAGGCAGTAGAAGACGCTAAAGGCCTTAAGGCCGTAAAGGTAACCAAAATATAATTTACGCTGACATTTAGAGTGTCTTTGCCGCTAAAGAGCTTCTGTTGCGGGGTGCTCTGCCACCCATGAATAATGGCACTCTTGACTGGGGACAGAGCCCCAGTCCTATATTTATTTAGATAAGAATGTCCGGGTGACCTAGATGCCAGAGGCTGAAAGTTTGCCAGAGGCGCCACGCCAAACAAACAGCGGGTTCACATTCGGCGAAGCTTCAGCCCTGCGTCGTGCCCATTTCTGCAACGGTGCGTCGAAACGCGCCCGGAAACGAACAGAAAATCAATATTTTCCCCCTTGACATTTAGTAGATAAAAGTACTTTAATTGTCTTAAAGTGCTTGAGTTCCGACAGCTGATGATAATTGCCGTATAAGCTCTTCTTTTTTTTGGCAGGAAGATTTTTCTGGGAGGGGGGCCCGGCAAAATCTTGAAAGGGCGACATCTCCGGTAAAAGGTCTTTTGTTCGTTACACATCGTGATGTCATAGTGTGACAATGACCTACCCGGTTGTATAAAAACGTAGGGACAGGTTTTCAAACCTGTCCGAAAAGGTTATAGGCGGACAGACCTGAAGGTCTGTCCCTACGAAGACTTCAGCTACGTCTTTATTGGTAAGGGCCATTATATAATATAAAGGAGAGGTGATTATGAGAAGTACCTTATCAATTTTCTTCGCTATCCTGTCTGTCGTATTGATTACTCTCTTCTACCCTGCCTATACGGTCCAG
>JAZGAY010000266.1:0-7000 GCA_036475985.1 Candidatus Brocadiales bacterium | reverse complement strand
CCAGTAAATCAAGCAGATTCCGACATTTTTTGCAATATTATTTTCTATACACTGCTAAATATTTTGTTGTCATTGGTATCAAATTATGGTAAGTAGTGTCTCCATATTTGTCTGCAGCATAGACCGCAAAGAAAGTAAGAAATTTATACTAGAAATACGAAACTTTGACGCTATAATCGGGAATCTTCTGAATACTGGGGTCTACGCAAGAAGCCGCTAACCTGTTTATGTTGAGGGGTGTAAAGATGAAAAGACATTTACATATTTTCGTATTACTCGCACTATTCTGCTCCCTGCCCAGTTGTGCCACCACCGTACCGCTAGACGAACCAATCACCTTGGGTCCGGACGCGATAAAAGTCCCGGCAACCCAGGCTTGGACAAAAACAGATAAAACAGTACGGGCGGGACAATACATGCACATAGTAGCCCAGGGAAAGATAGAAATATCCAAATGGCGCTACCTTGGCCGAAATTACGAATACGTTGTAGGACCAAACGGTACATATGATTTTTCTGATGAGGTAAAGCACAATACGTTCCCGCTTGCGGCAGCAACCGCAGGCCCCGCACCATGTTACGCGCTAATCGGGAAGATTGGCGAAAACGGTGACACATTCCTGATAGGCCGTGACAGCGTGATAGAGGCCACCGACAGCGGAAACGTTTACCTGGGCGTAAACGATTTTGACGTGGCAGACAACAGGGGAGATTTTTATGCAAAAATAGATACGTATAACAGCCTCCCAGAGGAATACGTCGTTAAAGACACAAGAAAGATAGAAGAGGGAACAGGTGCACAAGGCAAATCCGTCGAGGATCCGAATGTACTCATCCTCTACATTGACGGTCTAAACTACGAGGTCCTCACTGAAATGGTTTACAAGGGTTACATGCCCAATATAAAGAAGGTTTTCTTTGACGGGGGCATAAACTTCCCCTACACCTTTACGGTCTATCCAAGTACTACGTGGACAAGCACGGCCTGTGCTCTATCCAGCAACTTTAGCGACCTCACCGGCATTAAATCAGACGCCTACCTCGATAAGCGGGTCAACCAGATGAGGCACTTCTTCACCCCTTACGGCCCCGTTACCGCTGCAAGGCGCATGAAGCCCGGTGTGGTGGGCCATATAGTGGACGAAAGCCCGAGGAAGGTGGTCCTGCCCACCATATTCGACAGGGCGCAAACGGCCAAGGTCCCGATGCACTCAAGCGTACTGCCGGTACTGTTCGAGCAACAACCCTTCTTCTATGACCAATCGCTCTCGGAAACGCTCCGCATCGCGGGCACACATGAGATAAAGCCGAAATTCGACGAGATCAACACCCAGTTTAGCATAGATTACGTCATAAAGCAGAAATACAGGATAATGTATGTCTGGCTCCCCGGTGCAGACGAACGCAGTCACGAGTCGGCTCGAGGCCAGTGGGGTGAATCAAGAAAACAGCTGTACCTTATAGACAAGCAGTTCAGCAGGATGATAGACAAGCTCAAGAACGAGGGTATGTACGATAAGACCTATATGTTCCTCTACTCAGACCACGGACACATCGGGGGTAAAGACTTTATAAACCAGAACTTTGACGTGACAAACGATTTCTTCTACGAGAGCATCAAGGACATGGACGGAGACGGCGAGCTTGACGAAGGCAGCGGCCTGGGCTTTAACGTACAGTTTGTCCAGCACGATGAGGCCCTCCACAGAGAACACATCGACAAGAGCAAAGAGGACTTTATGGCCGTAGGCAGCATGGGCTACGGCGCCGCCGTTGTTTATCTGCCTTACAAACACAAGTACTCAAGAAATTTCGATACAAATAACAGTTACTACGACCTTACCCACTACCAGGTATACCCGACCATGAAGCCTGTAAACGTCTTGGACAGGCTGTTAAAGCTTGACCTTTCGGAAAAGAACAAATTTCCGGGTCTGGTTGCCAACAAGCCAATTGACATAATAACGGTACCTGTGACCAAGGACGGGTATACGACCCTTGTCATGAACAGTCAAGGGCTCCAGGCGTTAATTGAGATGAGGCCCACCGGAAACGGCAAGCGTGACTTCGAGTACCGCTACAGGGTCATCACTGACTTTGACCAGGACCAGGTCGGTAACAACAACTACAACACAGCTGGAGTTGCCGCAGCCGCAACAAGGCCCTCCACCACCGGCACCGAGGGTATCGCCACCACCGCCACAACAGAGGCCACCACCGCCACAACAGAGGTCACCGTCACCACAACAGAGGTCACCGTCACCGGCGTAGCAGCCGAAGACCCCTTTCACTACACAAGCTCGCCTTCGTTCTTGAAGCACATAGGCCACAAAATGGGCTGGTTCAACGAGTTCCACTCAGGGCGGGAATGGCTAGAGGCCACAAAGAGGTCCGATTACCCCAACACGGTCGTAAATTTTGCCCATAACACAAAGTGGGACGATTCAATCGACAACATCAGGGACAGGTTCTCACCAGACTTCTCGATTATGCCCAAAAAGGGCTGGAACTTCCAGACGGATGAGCGGCTCGCCACGGATCACGGCTATCCCCTGTTCGAGAGCGTAAGGGTGCCGCTTTTCGTTGCCGGGCCGAACATCAAGAAAGGTGTGGTGAACACCACCCCGCACTTAATCCTTGACATAATGCCGACCGTGATGGACACCATGGGAATAGAATATCCGTCGGATGAACTGGACGGCAAGACTATCCTCGACATATACGAGGAGGAGACCGAAGAGGGCGTTGTGTTCGTACGTAACGAAAGAGTTGCGTTCTATACAGACCACGGTCTTCCCACGTATTATCCTCCACGTGTCGACAAAACGGGTTATAACATGCATAGCCTGGATAACCCGTATGACATGCACTATCTTGTGGCGAACGTAGCCATGGCATGGAATACCCCGGGGGTCAAGATAATAGACAGCATCACGGACGTCATTATCCCCGGAGACCCTGTAAGACCTCTTGATTCCGCCACAACTGCGCTGGGGAGAGGTTTCAAGGGAGACGACCCCAACAATATATTTGTAAAGAGAACCAGCCAGTTTGTCGAGGCCCTGAGGATAAAGCAGTTTAGTGTCTCCGACGGTATCAGCATGATATTGTTCCAGTTTTATCTCACACAAAACAACTTCCACAGGGCAAACCTCCTTATAGACTGCATACAGCACGTAGGTGGAGACTTCAACAAGCTCATAGGTGAACCGTTCTTCCACGGGGAAAAGGGCCTGTTACCGGGGCAGGTCTTAAACGCCCCCATTGACGGTCTTCAATTCGTCCTTAACAGTACCGTGAGAAGGGCGGTCGAGGGTGCTACCAGGTTAGGTTATCGGGCCATCTTCGGCGCTGAACACGCCATGGGCGCCATACACAACACCGGGGTGGAGAAGACCTGGCAGACGCCTGAGGTAGTGGGACGGACGGACGACAGCCCGTTTAAGATGCTTGATGTTGCGGAATAGAGGATGCGCGTACCGGTAAAACTCGGCACATCGCTTACCAGCTATCTTCTGAAAAACAGATTGGCATCCAGGGAAAAGTTTCCCCTGGTGCTCATGCTAGAGCCAACCCACCTGTGCAACCTGTCGTGCAAGGGCTGCGGACGTATCATAGAATACAGCGACAACAGCGATCTCCTGTCGGTCGAGGAGTGCCTGGCCGCCGCTGAAGAGTGCGGCGCCCCCGTAGTCACCGTCACCGGCGGAGAACCACTCCTTCACCCGCAGATAGTTGAGATAGTCAAGGGCATTGTTCACATGGGCCGTTACGTCTATCTCTGCACAAACGGTCTGATGCTCACCGAATACCTGGATAAGTTCGAACCAAGCTCTCATCTTAACATCAACGTACACATAGACGGACTTGAAGAAACCCACGACAGGATAACCTCGCACGAAGGCTCGTTCAAGGAGGCCATAGAGGCCATAAAAGAGGCAAAGAAACTCGGATTCAGGGTCTGCACCAACACCACCCTATACCTGGACACAAGACCTGAGGAGATTGAGGAGCTGTTCCATTATCTGGAAGGGCTGGGAATAGACGGGCTGCTGGTCTCCCCCGGTTTCAGTTTCGTCCACAGCAGCGATGACATATTCCTGACACGCGAACAGATTCAAAAACGGTTCGGGTTTATTTACGAGCTATCCAAGCGATACAGACTCCTCAACACCCCGCTGTACCTTAAGTTTCTGACGGGCCAGAAAAAGCTCAAATGCACGCCCTGGGGCAATCCCACCAGAAACACGCTCGGCTGGAAGAGCCCCTGTTACCTGATAACCGACACGCACTACCCCACCTACAATGAGCTGATGGAAAAGACCGACTGGGAACACTACCGCTCCGGCAAAGACCCGCGGTGCAAAAATTGCATGATGCACTGCGGTTTTGAGGCGAGCGTGATACTGGAAGGTATTAACGGCATCTCCGACATGATGGAGATGGCCAGGTGGAGCTTCACTTAGTCCCTGCAGCTACTCTTAACCACACAATTGATGCCATCAACAAGCTACGTATACTCTACTTCTTCAGGTTTCTGTAGCGGCTGAGGGCCATCAGCGGGAAATAATTACGGTAGAGATGATACTCCAGATAGAAGAACCTCGGGAAGCCTACCGCGTTCCACTCGTCCTCGTCCCATGAACCGTCGTCTTTCTGTGTGCTGATTAGATAGTTGACGCCTTTTTCCACCTCGGGGCAATTGGCCTCGCCCGCCGCAAGGAGTCCCATCACGGCCCAGGCGGTCTGCGACGGCGTTGCGGGGCCCTTGCCCTTATACGCCGGGTCATGGTAACTCGTGCACCTCTCACCCCAGCCACCGGCGGGTAACTGCACGCTCTTCAGCCAGGCCGTCGCCCTTTTTATGTAGTCCTTGTCCATCTTCTCGCCGACGGATTCAAGCCCGGACAATACAGACCACGTACCGTATATGTAATTGACTCCCCAGCGGCCAAACCAGGAGCCGTCTTTTTCCTGCTCCTTTTTGAGAAACTCCATGGCCCTGATAACCGTCCTGTGGTCCATGCCGAACCCGGCCCTCCCGAGCCAGTCCAGACACCTGCCGGTGACGTCGCTGCTCGGCGGGTCGAGTATCGCACCGAAATCGGCAAACGGTATGCGGTTAAGGAAGTCTTTGTTACTATCCTTGTCAAATGCACCCCAGCCGCCGTAGGTGCACTGCATACCCAGCAGCCACCTTGTGCCCCTGAGTAGCGCCGCCTCCTTCTTTCCTCCAGCCTCCAGCAGGGCGGTGCGCTGCAGGCCCATCAGCACCACGGCAGAGTCGTCCGTATCGGGAAACCATTCGCAGGCATACTCAAAATACCAGCCGCTCGGCTCCACCTTCGGGTTCTTTATACACCAGTCCCCGTAATTCCGTACCTCCTTGCCAAGCAACCACTTAGCAGCATCGAGAAGTGCCGGATGATTCCTCGGCAGGCCAGAGTCATGGAGCGCTATCACCGCCCAGCCGGTGTCCCACACGGGCGAGGTACACGGCTGCATGCGGAGGCTGTCCTCCTCTTCTATCTTAAGCTGCTCAACCTCCCGGAGCTGCCTCTTTATCTCAGGGTGATCATTGGGATAACCCAGGGCCTTCAGGGCGAATATGGTGTTTATAATCCCCGGCCATATGGCGCCCAGACCGGCGGACTTCTCCTGCCGCGATAACATCCAGTCGGTCGCCTTCTTTACGGCGGTCTCTCTCAGGAAGTGGATGGGCCGTTTCTGGTAGCGCTTGAACAAACCGTCCATAGTTATAAAGAAATTGTACCAGGTGAGGGCGGGCCGCTCTCTCTCTATGTCATCCTTGGAGGCTTCTTTGGGTTCAGCGTACAGCTCATCTATGGTTACGCCGACATCCACAGAATAATCCCGCGCCTGCACTATCGTCAGGGGAACCACAATGCATCTGGACCAGTAAGACATCTCATATATATTGAGTGGAAGTATTGAGGGCAGCAACATCATCTCGACCGGCGCGGCCGGGGCCCACTTGGGATCAAGCTGCCTGAAAATAGAGAGGTATATCTTCAAAAAGGCGTTGCACTTCATAATACCGCCAAGTCCCAGGATGCATCCCTTGGCCCTCTGCATAAATGTCTCATCCGGAGAATAGCCGGCAAGTTTGAGCGCAAAATATGCCTTTACGGAGGCGCTTACCTCACTCGGCCCGTTGGCGTACAGGTTCCATCCGCCGTCGGAGAGCTGTTTGCCCAGGACATAATTGGCCGCCTTCCTCTGCTGGACGACGTCCACCTCTCCACCTGAGGTGGCCAGAAGGTGCATGAGCAGGATGTAATCGGCGGTGAGTGTTGCATCCGCCTCCAGTTCACCGACCCAGTGCCCGTCGGGCCTCTGAATACCCAGCATGAAGTCCTGTGACTTCCGGACGGCGTTCTCCAGCTCCGAGGCAGACACATCAGGGGGGAAATCTCTGGGCGCATTATAGGCGAACCTGTCCATAACGGACAGCGGGATGCGGCCGTTCGACCTTGTCGACTTCAGACGCATGTTAAATCTGTCAAGGAACCTGGGAACTAGTTTGTCCATGGCGAAGTAGTAAAATCTCTGAGAAAGAAACTACCAACTCACTAAGGCTTGCGACTTTCTAATCAAAGAACGCACTGAGGGCGTCTATTGTCATCCATATCTTCATTGCGAAAAGAATAATAAAGATGATAACAGCGGCCAAATCTGCCAGGCCAATCAAGCCTATGCCCGCCAGTATTACTATAACCATAAAACACGCGACAGAAACGCCGAGGGCGGTGATTGCCCCGGCCCTGTAATAGGGGAAAGGCCACAGAAACAACAGGTTGGCCAGTCCGGGAAAAGGGGTAAGCCAGGTGACGAGAATCATTATCAGAAATTTTCCAAACCCGACGTTTGTTCTACTGCCCATTTAGCACCTCCCTCAGAAATTTACCCAATATAAACCTTTGGTGGGGGCAATTCATGCCACGCCAGAGGCTGCAAGCCCGCCAGAGGTGGGTCTGAC
>JAZGAY010000265.1:0-8810 GCA_036475985.1 Candidatus Brocadiales bacterium | reverse complement strand
CTTCTTTGCCGGTTACCTGAAAGCCCAGCATGTAGTCTTTGAGGAATCCGGCGTTGCCTTCCAACATCTTCTCGTAATGGGGTGCGGACCAGTCGGACTTGGTGGAGTAGCGGAAAAAGCCCTTTTCGGGTCCATCCCAGAGCGCGCTTCCCATCATGTTGTCAAGGGTTTTGAGCGACATATCCAGGAGTTCTTCATCGCCTCGTATGTAATATTCGGTAAGAAGTAATTCAATGACTTCTTGCTGGGGGAATTTTGGTTCACTTACGAAACCCCCGTAAACCTGGTCGAACGTGTCTTTTATGGTATTAACTATCTGGACTAAGATGTCTTCTGTGGGATCCCCTTCGGGTATCTGTTGGCTTTCTTTGTTCAGTCTCTTCTTTACCTTTGAATGGGCGATAGTGGCATAGAGTTCTCCCTTGTGGGTGGCATAGTAGTTGCTTACCTTCCCGGCGAACTTTTTAAAATCGTTGGGTTTCATGTAGGTGCCGCTTACGATGGTGTTGCCTGCAGGTGTAAGGAACGCACATGTGGGCCAGCCCCCGGCCAGGTAGCGGCTCTGTATATGGGGATTTTTATCCGCATCAACCCTTACAGATATAAAATCTCGGTTAAGGAGTTCTATTACTTCCGGGTCCGATAGCGTCGTTTCGTCGAAGACGTGGCACCAGTGGCACCACGTGGCGTTTATACTGAGAAATACGGGTTTATCTTCCTTCCGGGCCATATTGAAGGTGTCATCGTCCCAGAAATACCACTTTATATGATGGGCCTTGTTTGGTCTGGGTGAGAAGTGGTGGACTTCCGCCTTGGGGGGCTTTTCTTTTGTCACCTTTATTCCTATAATATGAGGAATGTACTTGTAGGCCCAAGATATCCCAATACCCCTGTGATTGCAAGCGTATTTGCCCGATGCCGTGCGAGCACTTGGGTACACAAATGTGTATACTCTAGTTCACAAATATAACTCTCTGACAGAGAAAAACTTGTGTTTTGTGCCGCCTCCTTTGTCTTTTATAGTTAACAGGTATATTGGGCCCGAAGTTATACGGCAATTTGGCCGATTTCGCCCATATTTTTAAGTTTCCTTTTCTCAACATGATGGGTACATTAGAGAGCTTAAAAAAGTGCCAGAATGGAGTCTCTGGCAGGAGAGAATGAAAACGGTATGGCAATTGCGTCACCTTTCTAAGAGCGCACCATCCATTGGCTCGGTGTTTTAGGTATTTAATGGGCTAAAGCTGGAGAGATTGCCATGGCGGTTGAGGATGTGGTAAGGAGAGGAAGGGCAGAGGCCTTGAAGGATAGAGAGACAATGGGGAGTACGTGGGTCGGCCGTAGGAGCTTTTTTACGTATGCGGGTTGGACTATTTTTCTCGGCACGACGCTGGCTTTTGTGGCCAAGTTCGGGAGCTTTACCGGGTTTTTCATTCCCAAGGTGCTGTTTGAACCGTCAAAGAAATTCCCGGTCGGTTATCCTGCTGACTTCCCTGACCATACCGTCGTGACCATTAAACCCAGAAGGGTGTTTATCGTAAGGGAGGGCAGCAGTTTTAGCGCCATTTCCATGATTTGTCAGCACCTGGGGTGTGCGGTGCACTGGACTGAGGAGAAGGGTATATTTGAGTGCCCCTGTCACGGCAGTAAATATTATAGGAACGGAGTGAACTTTGCGGGGCCGGCACCCAGGCCCCTGTTCCACTACGAGATGCATATATCCGATAACGGCAAGTTAATGGTCGATACCAGCCAGGTAGTGGAGCGCGAGACGGCACTAACGATATAGTTGGCAAGGAGTAGGATATGGTTCCCGACCTCAAGAAGGTAAAAGAACTCATTACGGAAAACGATGTTTGGAGGTCCGTATTTCGACATGGGTACGCCGATACGTCCAGGAACCGTATACTCCATGTAGTTGGCAACGTGTGGATGCACATCCACCCGCTTACGGTAAGAAAGGACAGTATGAAAATAAGTTATACTTTCTGCCTGGGCGGTTTGACCTTCTTTATATTTTTATTTGAGACCCTGACGGGTATTTTGTTGATGTTTTACTACACCCCGGACGTAAACCGCGCCTATGCGGACATGATTGACCTCAGCAACAATGCTGCGCCGTTTAGCAGGCTTTTGAGGAACACACACCGCTGGGCGGGTCATGCCATGGTGATAACAGTATGCTTCCACATGCTCAGGGTGTTTCTGACCGGTTCCTACAAGGCCCCGAGACAGTTTAATTGGGTAGTCGGTGTGGTTCTGCTGGTACTGACGCTGCTCTTGAGTTTTACCGGCTATCTGCTGCCCTGGGACCAGCTGGGATACTGGGCTATAACGGTTGGCACGAATATGGCGGGAGCCAGCCCGTTTATTGGCTATCAGGGGCCGTTTGCCGAGTGGTTTGGTTTTACTATAGATAATGACTTGCGTTTTGCGCTTCTTGGTGGTACGTCCATCCAGGCGGCCGCACTCCTTCGCGCCTATGTGTGGCATTGCATAGCCCTGCCCGGCCTGGCCGGCGGGTTAATGATTATGCATTTCTGGCGCGTGAGGAAGGACGGCTTCTCAGGACAACTGTAAGAGGAGAGGGAGAGTGGCAAATATGCCCGGTACGGAAACTCCTGTCAAAGAAACAGAAACAAGAAGACAACCCAGACAGGACGAGACGTTTACATGGCCGAATCTGGTGGCCATGGAGTTCTTGTGCGCCCTGCTGTTCCTTGTTGTCATCCTCTTTTATAGTTATTACGTAGATGCGCCGCTGAGGGAGCTGGCCAATCCGGGGGAACCTGAGAACCCGGCAAAGGCACCCTGGTACTTTTTGGGTCTCCAGGAGGTGCTTGTCTATTTTGATCCCTGGTTCGCTGGTGTTGTACTGCCTGCGTTTATAGTCCTGGGTCTGATGATTATCCCATATATCGATAATAACCTGAAGGGTAGCGGTTATTACACGTTTTCCGAAAGGAAATTTGCGGTATCCTTCTTTGTGTTTGGCTTTGTCTATTGGTACGCACTTATCCTTATCGGCGTTTATTGCAGGGGGCCATTCTGGTCGTGGTTCTGGCCATGGGAGCAGTGGACGCTTGACGTCCCTACGCCGCCACCCCTGTGGAGCCCTCACTGGGCTATCGGGGCGGTGCTGCTGCTCGCGTTTTTTGGCGGAGGTATGTACTATCCCGCCAAGAGGTGGAGGGGCTGGTACGAGAGGCTTGGTCCCGTGAGATACGGTATCACCATGTTCTTCCTGTTGGTTGTGCTGGGTACCGTGGTGAAGATCGTCCTGAGGTTGGGACTCAACATAAAATACATTCTAGCCACCCCGTGGATTAATATTTAGGTGTAGAGAGCAGGTTAAATGAAGCGAAAACTGTTCCTGTTATTCAGCATCCTCTTTCTATGGTCGTCATATCTCTGGTTGGAAGAAGAGGTTAACCCTGCGTGGATGGAGTACCAGAGGGTCTATTATGCTCAGCAACTCGAGCTGACCAAGAAACAGCTCCAGGCAACTACCGATGAGAAGGAAAAATCAAAATTAGAGGAGGAGATAGCCAGGTTCAGCAACCCCAAGTTCGAGATAAAGCAGATACTTCTAAAGGGTACCGCCACATGGGCACAGCAGAAGAATGGAGACAAGGTTGACAGGTGTATGACCTGTCATATAGACGAGAGGGAGTTGAACGTATCGCATGTCATAGTAAAGGAGTTTCCGTTTGACGTCTATGGATGTACGGTTTGCCATAAGGGAGAAGGCAGGGCGCTGACGGAGGAGATCGCCCACCGCGGCATGCTTCCCTACAGACGGCAGATGCAGAAGAGGCTGACGGGCGCGGACGAGATCTTTGCGCTGTGGCTAGAGTTCACCGAGCTCTCGCCTGAAGAGACGGACCCCAATCTTAACCCCGTATGGGGCAATTTCAGACATCTGACAGTAACGGGTGAACACGCGATATTCACGGGAAGTAAAAAATGTTTGCATTGCCATGCCGGGCTCACTGCCCCGCACGTAGAGCGCTGGAGGCGGACCAAATTTACAAGTTTTGATAGAGTTAAACGTGCCGCCGACTTTGTAGAAGGTGACGAGGAGTACAGAAAAAAGTGTTACAAGTGTCACACCACCGGCTACAACCCGAAGACCGGAAAGTATTCCGAGTCTGGTGTGACCTGTGAGGGATGTCATGGCCCAGGCGAGCTTTATAGCTATTTTATGGACATTGGCAAGGCTCTAGAGGGCCAGAAGATTGCCCGCGTAAACAGCCCTTACAATGTATGCTTTGATTGTCACATAAGTCGGCGGCACGAAATGAGGCCGGAGTATTACAGTGAACGAGACGCCTCCGGAGACTGGTGGTTTACCAAATACTCCAAGCTTTTGACTGAGTCGGAAAATATCTCGGCCTCCGAGGCCTGGCTAAGGAAATAGTATGGGAATTATAAAAGGAAGTTTAAAAGGAGATGTATTTATGAAACCTTCAAGACCTTTAGGAGCGTTGTCGGCCCTATTATTGTTATCCCTGCTCCTTGGGCTGCCGGGTGGAATCCTGGCGGTCGCCGAGGAACAGCAGGCGGCGCCACAACCTCAGGCACAGGAACAAGCACAAGAACAAGCACAAGAACAAGCACAAGAACAAGCACAAGTGCAAGAACAAGCACAGGAACAAGGACAGGAAAAACTTGGGGTACTATATGACAACGACACCCTCAAGACGTGGTATGAGGAGCACGTGGGCCTCGAGAAGGGAAGCGGCCCGTGGATGGACCTTTATAAACCGCCGGCCATGCATATGTACTGGTATCCGACCAGACACTATGTAAGGCCCGACGGTACGTATTACGACCAGCTCCTGGAGAAATACAAGGCCGATGAGTGCGTCAAGTGCCACGAGGAGGTTAACCCCGGTCTTGTAAACGACTGGAGGGGATCTACCCACGCACACCCCAAAAAGAACGACTACTTCACGGCAAAGACAAAGGACATAGAAAGACGTCTGGGGGAGGAGCTGAAGGAGGTGGACTGCAGCTGGTGCCACGGGAAGGACCATAAGGAACTCCACATGCCATCCTCGGTGCACTGCGGCAAGTGCAACGTTAAGGAGGTTAACGAGTGGTTGTCTGAAAAGGAATATGGCAGACCGAACCATCCCCAGACCACAGAGGCCAACGTCATAGTGCCCTGGTATCCCGAGCTTTACAGGATGGGCATCGGCCAGATGCAGTTTGGCTGTGATTACTGTCACGCCGCCTCGGAGAAATGTGACATCTGCCACACGAGGCATGCCTTCCGCGCATCAGAGGGTAGAAGGCCCGAGGCCTGTATGAGCTGCCACATGGGCTATGACCACCCTGACGCCGAGTCCTACCGCGAGTCGAAGATGGGCTACATATATGAAATGCAGGGGGATGAGTGGGACTTTGAAAAGCCCCTCTCAGAGGTGGTTCCCGGTAAGGACTATCGTACCCCGACCTGCCAGTTCTGCCACATGTACTCCATTGACGGGGAATACTCCCACAATACCGTATCAAAGGGTATCTGGCGTATGGGTACCATACCTCCCAAGGGCATGAAGTTCAAGTCCTCGCTCAAGGACTACCCTTACGGCGTAAAGCTTCCGCCCTTTGACCATAAGATCGACATATACAGCCCCGAGAGCAAGAAGAAGAGGGAGAGGTGGATAGAGGTCTGTACCAACTGCCACAGCCCCCGTTGGGGAAGGCTGTATCTGGAGAACCTTGATGACGTAATGTTCCAGGTGTGGAGTCTCCAGGACAGGGCGCAGAAGGTGATAGAAGACGTGATTGCCGCCGGTGCCCTCGACCCTAACCCGGAGGACAGGGACATATTCCCGCTGGGCGACGTGGTTGCGGACGCGCTTGGGCCGGGTCTCCTCGGAGAACCCATCTACAACGCCTTTAAACAGACAGGGGGTAAGCTGCCCGTGTTGGGGCCCATACTCGGTGTCTACGGCGTGTTCTATCCCGGAAAGTACAACCCCTCCCAGATAGAGCGCTGGTATGCGGACATGTGGTTCGGCGATAAGGCGTTCCTCTATAAAGGAACGGCCCACGTACAGCAGGATATTTCCTGGTGGTACGGGTCTTCCAAGGTCTTTGAGAAACTGTCCTATATCGAGAGCGAGTCACGCAAGCTTATGAGGGCCAAGGACACGGACCGCCTCCTCAAGGAGAAGGGAAGATACAAGAGCATACCTTCTCTGGCGCTGATATTTGGAGGTATTGTCGGCCTTGTATTCGGAGCCGGCTTCGTGATGATGAGAAAGAGACAGCAGTAGAAAGAATCCCCTTTCAGAAGTCTTTGGTCTGGATTAGTAGAAAAAGCCCCGGTCATTCATGTCCGGGGCTTTTTTGTGTACGTTCTTCTCATGCGGTGTTGCTTATGGTGGGGTGCTATGATAGGATGCCCGCGATATGGAAAAACTGGGAAAGGTGCAGCTATACACCGGCGACGGAAAGGGCAAGACCACTGCGGCCGTCGGTCAGGCCGTGCGCGCCCTGGGACACGGTCACAGGGTGCTTATGATACAGTTCCTCAAGGGAAGACCGAGCGGCGAGGTGGAGGTCCTGGGGGGGTTGAAGAACATCACCGTCGAGCGTTTCGGCTCGGGCCGCTTTGTATGCGGCAAGCCCACCGCGGAGGACATAACGCTGGCCAGGGAGGGTTTCCAGAAGGCACAGAAAGCGGTGCTCTCAGGGGACTTCGACCTTGTAATCCTTGATGAGATAAATCTTCTTGTTGATTTTAAGATGGTTGATATTAATCAGGTGGTGGAGCTTATAAAAAAGAGACCGAAGTCGGTGGAACTTATCCTCACGGGGCGCAATGCCCATCCACAGTTAGTCGAGGCGGCGGACCTGGTCAGCGAGATTAGGGACGTAAAACATTACTACAAAGAAGGCGTTGAGGCGAGGCCCGGGGTTGAGTACTGATAGTAATAGTAGTGGTGGGATAGAGAAGGCCGCCGCCATCATAAAACAGTCACGGGCCATCGTAGCGCTCACGGGGGCGGGCATCAGCACCTCGGCCGGTATACCCGACTTTCGCAGCCCCAGTGAGGGACTCTGGGCGAAAGACCCTTCCAAGATGATGCTCTTTACAGACGTGGGTTTTGCCGGCGACCCAAGGGGTTTTTACGAATTCGGCAGGGAAGTCCTTCTCCCAAATATCCAGAACGCAAGACCCACCCCGGCGCACCGTTTCCTCGCGCGGCTTGGTGAGAAGAATTCCTTTGGGCTGGGATGCGTGATTACCCAGAACATAGACGGGCTTCACCAAAGGGCGGGCTCAGGGGAGGTAATAGAGGTCCACGGGGGGCTGAGTACCGGAAGGTGTACGGCCAGTGCGTGCACAATGGAATTTACCCTGGAGCAGATTGCAGAGAGGATGGAAGAGGAACTCCCGCCCCGATGCCCCGAATGCGGCTCCGTGATAAGGCCCAACATAGTCCTTTTTGGGGAAACTCTTCCTGAGGAGGCGTACAAGGGGGCCGTTCAGTACCTCAGGGACTGTGACCTGCTTCTTGTAATGGGTTCATCCCTGGTGGTCTATCCTGCGGCCGACCTGCCCGGCATAGCGCTTGGAAACGGCGCGGGGCTCATTATAATGAACCTCCAGCCCACACAGTATGACGCCCAGGCGGACGTCGTCATACACTCGTCCCTCGATGATGTCGCCGGGAGGCTGGCAGGGGTGTTGGGGATAACCTTGTAGCGGCGTTTTCATGTTCATGTCCGTGTCCATGTCTATGCGGTATGTATGGCCTTGAGTGCTTAGATTGTATATAATAATCTTTTCGGTGGCTTTGGTTACAGGGCGCCACAGAACACCAATGTAAGGAGGCTATGTCGATGGCTGAGGTGAAGATATATACTACCCCGACCTGTCCTTATTGCGTGAAGGTCAAAGAATATTTTAAGAAAAAGGGTATTGAGTACACGGAATACAATGTGGCCCAGGACAAAGAGGCGCTGGAAGAGATGACAAAACTGAGTGGCGGAAGGAGTGTTCCCGTCATAGCCGTAAACGGCGAGGTGCTGCTGGGTTTTAACCAGGAGAGGCTTGACGAATTACTGGGAGAGGGCAACAAGAAGGACTAGGCACAGGCCATAAACCATAACCGATGAAACCCGAACGCGAGCTTTTAATAATCGGGTGCGGTCCCGCCGCCATAACGGCTGCGATCTATGCCGCCCGCAAGAGGATAGACGTCCAGATAGTGAGCGAAGACGTCGGCGGTCAGGTTGCCACCACCTTCGGCATCGAAAACTATCCCGGCTTCCGGTACGTGACGGGTCCTGAGCTTGTCGAGAAGCTGATGGACCAGATGAACCAGTTTGACATAGACCAGCAAATTGGAGAGAAGGTCACAAAACTTTCCAGGGTAGACGGCAATTATGTTGCCACTACCGGTTCGGGAAAGGAATTTTCAGCCCAGACCGCGCTGATTGCTACCGGTGCACACCCCCGGCTGTTGGGCGTGCCGGGCGAAGACAAGTATCGTGGCAAGGGTGTAAGCTACTGTGCGACCTGTGATGCGCCACTTTATGCTGATGCGACGGTGGCGGTGGTCGGTGGCGGTAATTCCGCCCTTTCTGCCGCGTTTGAACTCTCGAGGATCGCCAGCAAGGTCTATCTCATCTCCCGCAGGCAGTGGAGGGCAGACGAGGCCCCGTTGATAGAAGGCGTGAAGGCAGCCGCAAACATTGAACCCCTAATCGGTTACGTAGTTGAACGGATAGCGGGCGAAGAGGTGGTCAAGGGGGTTACTGTAAAGCCGCGGGAGGGCGAGGGCGGCTTG
>JAZGAY010000264.1:0-4605 GCA_036475985.1 Candidatus Brocadiales bacterium | reverse complement strand
TGGTCAAGGAGATAAAGAAGAAGATAGCCAGGTACCCCAATATCATTGCGGTAGCCGTGGTGAAACCGCTCTTCAAACGCGGAGGTACCAGTAAGGTGGACAAGAAGCGGGCCTATATACTGTCGAGACAGGTATTTAGAGGCGTATATTCCAGATATTCGTTGATAGTGAAGGGTAAGGATGCGGAGACAAGGCTGTTCAGGTCAGTACGCGATGTCCTCTGCAGGAGATTGTAGTCGCATTGGTGTACCCCAGACACACTCGGTGCTACTTCTTAAGCAGTGGCCAGCCCTTTTCCTCTCGCATCTTCAGATAACCCTCGGCGCAGCGTCTTGCGAGGTTCCTTACGCGGCCGATATAGCGCGTGCGCTGGGCGACGCCAATGGCCTTTCTGGCGTCAAGGACGTTAAAGGTGTGGGAGCATTTTAGGACGTAATCATAGGCGGGCAGCACAAGCGCAGGGTCGCGGTCGAGAAGTTTTTTGGCCTCCTGCTCGTAGGTGTCAAACAGTTTCAGGTGCATCTGGACGTCGGCAGCTTCAAAATTATAGGTGGAGAACTCTACCTCGTCTTCGTGATGCACGTCCCCGTAGGTAAGCCCGTCTGACCACAAGAGATCATAGACCGATTCCTTTTTCTGGATGAACATCGCTATTCTTTCAAGCCCGTAGGTGAGTTCCATGGACGTCGGCTCCAGCTCGATGCCGCCCACCTGTTGAAAGTAGGTGAACTGTGTTATCTCCAGGCCGTCTAACCAGACCTCCCAGCCCAGGCCCGTCGCCCCCAGGGTGGGCGATTCCCAGTCGTCCTCAACGAAACGGACGTCGTGTCCCACAAGGTCTATACCCAGCTCGCGGAGGCTGTCCAGGTATATCTGTTGTGAGTCCTCGGGTGCGGGTTTAAGGATGACCTGAAACTGGTAGTAATGCTGAAGCCTGTTTGGGTTGTCGCCGTAGCGACCGTCTGTGGGCCGCCGGGCGGGCTCCACGTAGGCTGCCTTCCAGGGTTCGGGTCCCAGGCATTTCAGGAACGTGGCCGGGTTGAAAGTCCCGGCGCCTACCTCAATGTCGTATGGCTGCATCAGCAAACAGCCGCGCGCGGCCCAGTAGTCCTGAAGCCTGAGGATTATCTGCTGAAAGCTAAGCGGCTGTGCTACTTTCTTGCGCACTCGTCCACCTTTCCTTGAATGACATCGATTGTATGCGCAATGGCGGGCAGTATGACCCGCAGGCATTCCTCCACGGCCTTTGGGCTACCCGGTAGATTTACTATGAGGCACTGTCCCGCCACCCCTGCCACGGCCCGTGTGCCCATGGCCCGCGGGGTGACCTTGAGACCTTCCATCCGCATGGCCTCTGCGTAGCCGGGAAGTTCTTTTTCAATTACGGCACGCGTGGCCTCGGGGGTTACGTCCCTTGGGGCAACACCCGTGCCGCCGGTTGTGATTATCAGATTGACCTTATCCTTCCACTCGTTAAGCCTTGTCTCGATAATCTGTCTCTCATCGGGAATCACGTCATAGAGTGGGATTTCAGCCCCTATTTCTGCGAGGATTCGTCTGATAACCTGGCCGCTCTCGTCCGTGCGTTCGCCCCTTGAGCCCTTGTCGCTCATGGTCAGGATGGCAGCCTTTATTGGAACTGCGGTGTGTTCGTGTGTATGATGCTCGTGTATGCTCAAGAAACCCTCCGAGCCGGTTCAATCAATTATCCTTACCTCGTCACCGACGTGCACAGTGCCGCCGGTCAACACCCTGGTGAAGATGCCCTCCCGGGGCATGATGCAGTCCCCGGCCTTGTAGTATATGGCGCAGCGGTCGTGGCACTCCTTGCCGATTTGTGTGATCTCCAGAAGCGCGGCGTTGCCCATCTTGAGTCTCGTTCCCGGCTGTAGACTCTTCAGGTCGAGGCCCTCTGTAACGATGTTCTCGCCGAAATCGCCCGAATCTATGTCGAGCCCCTTTTCCCGCATCGTATCGGCGCTCTCAAGCGCCAGGAGGCTCACCTGGCGGTGGCCCGGACCGGCATGGGCGTCCCTTTCAATACCGTGGTCTTCAATGAGTTTTACTTCGCCGACCTCGATCTTCTGGGTGCCCTTCTTATCACTTATGCAAACGGCCACTACCTTTCCGGCCCCGGTATTGTCTTTAGCCATGATGCAGTTCTTTCCGCAAAAACCCCCTGCTTTTGGAATATATCATGAATCTACCGTAAAGGTCAAGCTGGGAAGTGGCACAGGGGCCTGGAAACCGGCTGGGGCCGAAATTGGGTTTGACTGCCGGTGCCGTTGATGTATACTCCTCCTATGAGGCACGGGCAGCAGGGTGCCTTTGCGAAGGAGCTTACCGATACCGGGCAGCAGCCTATCATCTGCTGCCTTTATTTTTGCGTCTTAAAGTGTTACATGGTATCATTTTACTATGGCGAAAGAACAGATTAACGATGCCAGGGTACTGATAGCGGATAGTCTGCCGGATCTGTGTGACGATATCCTCAAGCGGGCGGGTATAAAGGTGACGAAGAAGCCCGGCCTGTCTCCAGATGAGCTAAAACTGGAGATTAAGGATTACGACGGGGTGATACTCCGCAGTCAGGCGAAGTTGAACGGCGACGTCCTGGGTTCTGCCAAGAGATTGCGCGCCGTATGCAGGGCCGGTGTGGGGATAGACAATGTGGATATTGCCACTGCTACCAAGAAGGGCATAGTGGTGATGAATACCCCTGAGGGTAACAGCATTTCCACTGCCGAGCACACCATCGGCCTGATATTCGGTCTGGCCAGGAAGCTCTCTCAGGCACATCAGTCGCTCAAAAAGGGACTGTGGGAGCGCAAGAAGTTTGTCGGAGTGCAGGTGCTGGGGAAGTCCATCGGCGTCATCGGACTTGGTCGGATAGGCCGGGAGGTGACAAAGCGTGCAGCAGCACTCGGTATGAAGGTGCTGGCATACGACCCGTACATCTCGCCCGAGATAGCAGACCAGTATCCCATTCAGAGGGTGGACAAGCTTGAGGACCTGCTGCGGCAGTGCGATTTCATAACCGTGCACGTCCCGCTCAATAATTCCACCAGGAATATGATATCAAAGCGGTCCTTTGACATCATGAAGGATGGCGTTGCGATAATAAATTGCGCCAGGGGCGGGATAATTGTCGAGCAAGACCTTTATGACGCGATTGTTTCGGGAAAGGTATCGGGTGCCGCGCTTGACGTGTTTGAAGAGGAGCCACCGAAGGGTAACAAGCTCCTTGAGCTGGAGCAGGTTCTGGCAACCCCGCATCTGGGCGCGCAGACAAGCGAGGCGCAGAAGGCGGTTGCGGTAGAGGCTGCCGAGCAGATGGTGGATGCGCTCCAGGGCACGGTGTTCCGCAATGCCCTTAACCTGCCGGTCAGCAGCCCCGACGAGTTTGAAGAGCTGCGGCCGTTTATGGAGTTCACCGAGCGGATGGGCTCGTTCCTCATGCAGTTGACGGATTGTGGGGTACGCTCCGTCAACCTTATCTATGCAGGGGACATTGCAAAAAAGAATACCCGCCTGGTAACGGACAGTTTTCTTGTGGGGCTGCTTAAACCATGCATGGACGAAGGTGCCAACCTGGTGAGCGCGCCTATACTGGCCATGGAGAAGGGGATCGAGATCTCGGTAACTACCAGCAGTACCTGCGGGAATTTTACCAATCTGATTACTGCAAGGGTGACGACGGACAAGACGGAAAGCGCTATCACCGGCGCCATATTCGACAGGGGCGACGCGCGTATTGTGTGCATCGACGGCTACAACGTGGAGGCGTTGCTTGAGGGTACGATGCTGGTGGTGCTTGCCAAGGACCGCCCGAAGCTCGTGGGTAGCATCTGCTCGCTCCTTGGCGACAAGGACACAAACATTGCAAGGATGGCCTTTGGCAGGAAGATGGTCGACGGTAAAACGGCGGCCATCTTGATAATAAACATAGATGGCCCGGCATCAGCGGACTTGGCAAGCGATATAGAAGGGCTTGAGAGTGTTGACTCGGCCGTGCTGGTATACGTATCGTAGGGGGCGTGCTATGTCAATGTCAATCTGGGCGTGCAATACGCCTGAAGGGCCCGATGAACGAAAAATACCTTGTGTGTAAATAAAAGCTGGAATATCCCCCGAATTGTTAGTCTACAAGTGGTAACCCGCGGGTACGGCACAAAAACGTTTGCGTAAAAAGCGCGTTAATACCCATGCCTCAACCGCTCAGCCTCGATTTCAGGTAAACCGGCCTCACGGATCTTCTTCGAGGCCGCATCTATGTCATATTCAAGACGTCTGAATCTAATTAGCGCAGCGTCGGTGTCATAGAGCACGTAACAGGCCCTGGGATCTTTGTCGCGGGGCTGACCCACACTGCCGACGTTTATTATCGCCTGTCTGGCGTCCTTCAGGCCCACTTCTTCTTTAGTCTCAGTGCGTATGCTGCCGTCAGTATCCTTGAGGATTGCAGCGGGTACGTGCGAGTGGCCCAGAAAGCATATAAAAGTCTTAAGGAGCGAGAAGCATGCCTCCGCATCGTTATAGGAGTGTAGATAGTGAAATTGGTCGGGTTCATATAGCGTGCTGTGTACGAGTGTAATGTCTTCTTTA
>JAZGAY010000263.1:0-5516 GCA_036475985.1 Candidatus Brocadiales bacterium | reverse complement strand
TAATTATCACATTATAGGAAAGTCAAACATAAAAAAACTAACTTACCACAAATCCCAGGTGGGCAAAGGGTGGGCGGAAGAGGGCTAAAATCAGGTGAACCGGGGCGAAATGGGACAAAGTCAAATTTTGACGTAAAAAAGGGCGTGGCAACCTTGTGCGTTGCCACGGCCTGACCCGGCAAATCCAACTCCAGCACTTGTTACCAGGGTTTGAGTTCGAAGGTCCCGCTGAAATACCCTTCCCGCTCGGCCTGTCCCATCTGCATGATGCCGCAGAGTTCCGTGGCCCACTCGTTTATGATGTCCTTGGCGTGCATGAACTTTGCGAAGTCTTTTATGTTACCCACATTTTGTTTGCCGAGTCGCGCGTCCGTAAACATAAGCACAAGCTTCTCGGAATTGGCGTCCATCAGCTTTCCCTCTATGGCGACCTCCCCTTTGGAGACCGGTATATATATCAGGGCGCTGGATACGACATTACTATATTTGTCTACCGGGGCCAGCTTTACCAGGGCCAGCTCGAGGATCAGCGTCTCCGTCGCATAGTCCGGGCGTTCTTTGATGATGAGGTAATTGCCACCCAACGCATTGGCGAACTCTTTCTCTGTGTGCTCGGTAACCTCCTTTAATTCTTCTTCGCCATACGTGTTGTCATACCACTTAAACTCAGGAAGGTGAGAGGTGTTGACCTCCCTGATGACCACGTTCTTATAGGTCTTAAAATCAGTGCCGGGTTCGATGTACAGGCGGTGGAAGTTTACGGTCTGTTTCATCTCCGGGTGGTCGCCCAGGAAGCCGGTCTCCTCATGCGGTTTTGCCGCACATGAGGCGATGAAACAGAGGCTGATTATCAATATGACTATAAAGGGCAGATTAACTCTTCCCGTCGTATCATTCACGGCCTTATTTTCTCCGGTTAATGTCGGTTGTGAACGGGGTTTTTACCAGAGGACGGCTTGCATTTCCAGTATTTTTTGCTTTTTCAGCAATGCCTTTCGTGCCTTTGAGGTCGTCTTTAACGGCGTTATAGACGTCGCCCTGGAGTTCAATGGAGATTACCTGCATCGCTTCGCTCATGGCGGCGACGACTGCCCGAAGACCTTTGCCATTACAGGGGATTGAAGAGTGGTAATTCTTCTGGAATAGGACCCACCTCTTTGACGACCCCGCCGTACCCCTTATAAGCGTTATCTCCAGGTCGATGACACACTTCCAGTTGTCGCCCATGTCATCTTCATAGATATCTCGGAGGTAGCCCTGAATCTCGTAATCCCACTTTAAGCGCCCGGGAACACCTGTGACGGCACGATAACTTCCAGAGTTCTGAAGGTCCTTTGTCAGTGCGCTTGTTATCATGGCGCCCGGGTTTGTAATCCAGCGTTTATAGAAATACGTATCTCGTTCAAAGGGGCCTATTTTATAGACCAACCGGTTATTGTCATAGGCGGTGGCGACGGTGAAATTTTGTACGCCCAACACCGTATCAAGCGTTTTTGGTGTGGGCATATTCATGGCCTTATAATCGATCTGGTAGTAATCGATATTTGGTGCAGGTTGTCTCAGGTTAAAACACCCGGTAACGAGTAGCAGAAAAGAGGCGCACAAGATAAGACGTAAATTCATAAGTTAGTCCCTTGAGGTTTGTCTTGGTTTAGGGGGCTCGCTGAAAATCAATGTTGAGGCGCCCTCTCTTAGCGTCTGGTTTAATTCCCTGACGGTTTCTGCGGTGGCCCTCATGGCATTGTTCATCGCGGTCATGTTTTGTAGTTCAAAGGTCATTGCATTCAAATTGCCCGCCAAAAGCGTTGCCTCGTCCAGAAGGGTATTTATTTTCTCAGGAAACCCCCCGGTATCGAGTTTGTCTATCAGTTTATGAAGCCTCTCGCTTGCGGCTTCCATATTATCGAGGGTCTCACCGAGCTTCGGGGTGTTAAGTTGTGCAACGGCGCCGTTTATGTTCCCAATGACATTAGAGTCCTTAAGTTCGGCAACGAGTTTGTCCAGGTTGTCCAGCAGGCTGGTAAGCTTGTTGGAGATCTTTTCGATGTCAAGCTGGTTGATGTTTTGGAATGTCTTCTCCAGCGTGGCGCCGAGTTGCTCAAGGTCGGAGAAAGCTGAGGAGACAACTTCATATTTCGGGCGAAACTTTTTCTCCGCATCTTCCCAGTCTATGTCCAGCTTCATATTCTCACGCATGGGTTCGATTTCAACGTATCTGAGTCCGGTTATACCCGCATATTTTACGCGTGAAACAAAATCCTCTTCCATGTCGAACGATGCATTGACCTCCATTAGAATCTCAATAAGCTGCCCGTCCGGAGCGATGTGAATCCCGGCAACGCGCCCTATCTGGACCCCTTTGTATTTTACCGCGGCGTCCTTGTCTAAACCGGAGGTGGATTCGGAGACATAGGTTACGTAGGTTATCAGGTCTTTCGTGCCATACCAGGCAAACAGCACAATCAGCGCCCCCACAGCCAGGCTGATACCAATTATGACGAAGATGCCTACTCTAACCTTGAGGGCCGTACTGGCCATTACCGATAACCTCCCACGTCTTCCGCAAAGAATCCAGCGAGCAAACGGAAAACCTCTACTTGATTAAGTTTTAATCTAGCTGTATAAACCTTCTCTGACCTGGCGGTTAAAGAAGTCCCTGACAAAGGGGTCGGCGCTTTTATCTCTCAAGTCTGACGGGCGCCCCTCGGCTATAATCTTCTTTGTTCTTTTGTCGAGCATTATTACCCGGTGTGCAATTGCATAGATACTTGGCAATTCATGGGTTACTACCACCATGGTAGTTCCAAGGCTGGCGTTTAGCTGTATAATGAGGTCGTCAAGGTTTGAAGATGTGACCGGGTCCAGGCCTGCCGAGGGTTCATCGAAGAAAAGTATTTCCGGGTCGAGCGCTATGGCGCGTGCTATGCCGGCCCTTTTCTTCATGCCCCCACTGAGCTGGTCCGGTAGATAGCCTTCGTATCCGCGAAGGCCCACCATGCCCAACTTCGCACGAACAAGAAAGTCAATCATATGTCTGGGAAGATGCGTATATTCCTGCAGTGGCAGTGCGACGTTCTCGGCAAGTGTCATGGAACTCAGCAGCGCGCTGGACTGAAAAAGCACGCCAAATTTACGTAAAATCCCCTCTCTCTCTCTGCCTTCGGCAGTGACCACATCCTTTCCTTCTATGAGAACCTTACCCCTGTATGGCTGGCGGAGCCCGACCATGTGCCTGAGCAACGTACTCTTTCCGCAGCCGCTGCCACCCAGGATTATGAATATCTCACCCCGGTGGACGTCGAAACTTACGTTGTTCAGGATGACTTCCTCATCGTATCCGGTAGTCAGGTCCCTTACCTGTATGACGGTATCATTCATCAGATGACAATATTACCATTTGACGTAGTTAAACATAAGGGTAAATAGGGCGTCGGACACGATGATGAGAAAGATTCCTGAGACCACGGCGGAGGTGGTGAAACGGCCAACCCCCTGCGCACCACCCTCGACCTGCAGGCCCCTCATGCATCCAATACCGGATATTAAGATGGCAAACACTATACTCTTGAAATAACCTGTGAACACGTCAAAAAAATCGAGGGCCCTTTCTGTTTGTAATATATAGCCCCATGGGGTCAGGTCCAGGAACAAAACCCCGACCACCAACCCACCGAATATGCCGACCATGTCCGCCATCAACGTCAGTGTGGGCAAGGTAACAAGGGTTGCAATGATCTTTGGAATGATTAAAAACCGGGTAGGGTTAAGCCCCATAGATTCCAGGGCGTCTATCTCCTCGGAGACCTTCATCGTGCCAATCTCAGCAGCAAAGGCGGCCCCTGACCTGCCGGCGACTATAATAGCGGTCATTAGTGGTCCCAGCTCCCTTACAACGGTAAGCCCTACCAGGTTGGCAACAAAGATATCGGCGCCAAACTGTTTTAGCTGAACGGCGGCCTGAAACGCCATTATAAAACCTACAAGAAAACTAATCAACAACACAATGGGTATCGCCTCTATCCCCGTCCTTTCCACGTAGAGAAAGACATCACTCCATCTGATCTTGTTGGGATGCCTGATGGCATGACCCAACCCCAGTGTGACGTCACCCAGGTAGCCACAGGTAAAAGCCGTGTCTTTGGCGAACTTTATTGAGGCGGTACCTACCTGCGTGAACAGGCCCGGACGTCTTTCCCTTATGCGTGCCCCCTCACGCAGTAGCGAGTCCAGATTTAGTATGTTAAATAGTTTTTGAATCTCCGGTTTGATGTTGGTCAGTTTTACATTATAAGCTCCCCTCTTCTGGAGACTGAACTTCGCCTGGGCGATTACGGCAGCGGCGCTGCTGTCAAGGTAATCAACCCCGCCAAAGTCTAACTCAATGTCTCTGGGAGGTTTGCCCGAGAGGCGTGTTTTCAAATCGTTTAACAACAGGGCGCAGTTTTCCGTATGCAGATTACCGCTGAGTATTAGATGCAGGCGCTCAGGCCCTGTTTCAGCAACGGAAATATTATATCCAGGGTCTATCTTCGTCTTTTTCATTTACCGGGAACGATCGTTTTCACGCAGTTTTTGTGCATGGCATGGCGGTTTTCTCAAGTACGTACAATAACGATATTTACAAGAAGATGTCAAGGGAAAGATAACCTTGTTTATAGAAGTTTTGTTGACGTCTCAATGGCGGGCTGGGCTGTCTTTGAGATTAATGAGTAAATTGTCTTGAAATCATGTGGAGCTTTAAGTAAATTTTCCGTAGGCAGACACGAAGCGGGAGGGAATCAAGTTGGCTTTCAAGGTATTTTTTATAGGCACCTTATTTTTTGCCTTTGTAGTTGGCCCCGGGGGAGGCGGCAGTGCCGCGGCACTTGAGCTGAAGAGCCCTGCCTTTGAGAACCTGGGTACAATCCCCGCAAAATATACCTGTGAGGGGGCAGACGTTTCTCCTTCTTTAAGCTGGGACGACCCGCCGGAGGGCACAAAGAGCTTCTGTCTTTTTTGTGAGGACCCTGATGCCCCTCATACCATATGGCTGCACTGGGTCATTTATGACATTCCTTCCGATGCGAGGGGGCTGCCAGAGGGCATACCCGGGGAGCATAGGCTCGGTAACGGCTCCAAACAGGTTGAGAACGACTTCGGTAATATTGGTTACGGCGGCCCATGTCCACCGCCCGGGACCACGCATCGCTATTTTTTCAGGCTCTACGCCCTTGATACGAAGCTTGACCTTGCACGTGGTGCAACGAAGCGGCAGCTGGAAGATGCCATGGAGGGCCACACCCTGGCCTTCGCCAAGTTCGTGGGGCTTTACGGCCGGTAACGCGTTTTCCTGTCCCGCCGATATTCCGCCTTAAAATCCTTTGGCCTTCGGAAAGTTAATAAGACGGACCTCCAGACCTTCCACCTTTGTGCCTAATGAATCTAATAACTGCGTGATGAATTTCCAGCATAAACCAGGGCTTACGCCTCATTGGTTGAATTCCCTGTGTGATTCCAATATATTGGTCGCATGGTGG
>JAZGAY010000262.1:0-12510 GCA_036475985.1 Candidatus Brocadiales bacterium | reverse complement strand
GAGCTGGGTGTAAGGGTTATCCCGGGGAGGGTAAAGGGTATAAAACTCCATCCAGACTGCATCGCAGTGGAAAGTGATCTGAAGGGGGCAAAGGGTGCGACAAAGGGAGATGTTCTGGTGGGCGCCTTTGGGCTGGATGCAGAAACGGCAAACCTTCTGGAACAGGCCACACCCTATGTGACTCCCAAGGCGCTGTTCTCTGTTGTGACCAAGATCCCCGCGGACCCAGAGTATTTGAAGGAATGTGAGGACTATTTACATGTGTTCTTGCCTACTACCCTCGAGGACATAGAGTTTGGTGTGATAACCCCAAGACTTGACAGCTTTGTCGTTAACGTTGCAGGCCCTGCTGTGACGGAAGAGTCTCTGGAACGATTCCTCTCCCTGCCGGAGGTAAAGAAACTGATCCCCGAGGATGTCATCAAGGGAGACGGGAGGATAGTATCACGCCCGTTGCCAATTCCCCTGGAGCCTGCGCAAAATAGCTTCGGTGACAGGTATGTTACGGTAGGAGACACCTCCGGGCTTGTCAGGGCCTACAAAGGTAACGGCATCAACTCTGCCTGTGAAACCGGACTCAAGGCGGCGGAGGTGATGTTGAAGGTTGGAATATCCCACCGGGCCCTGAAAGAGTATCACACCGCCTTCTCACATATAATAGAGGACCTCCCCTATGGCCGTACGGTAAGACGGATGACCATACTTGGAGAGAAATACGGCACGATGCCGGGCGCGCTCAGGGTAGCGGCCAAGGACAAAGCCCTGGTGAACGTGTTGATAGACTTCCTCTCGGGCACCAAGACCTATCGCGAGATTCTAGGGGATTCGGGTATTGTTAAACTTTCCTTAAAATTTCTAAAGGGTGTAGGCACAAGGTCTTAAAGTTGTATAAGCCCGGCGGGTAGTACCATCTTGTCCATGTAGCAACCGTGTTTCAATCCTTACCTTAGTGTGTCTCGCCCGCTCCGCCCCCCCCCCTGCCCCTCTCCGCCCCCGCTCAAGGAAAGTCACGTCTTTCCGTAAGCTATTGGCACAATTGACGTGGCAAATTTTATGTGGTAGACTTCTCCCGTTAGTATGTTTATACAAAGGATAATTGTGAAACATGCTCGGTTCTATTCGAAGTAAGACAATATTGCTCCTGCTACTATTCTCCCTTGTACCCATGGCGGTCTCCAGGGCCATTTTTTACCCTAAGATCAGGAAGGCATTCCAGGACGCAAAAATATCTGACCTGGAGAATGCCGGGTACAAGCAGACCAATCTTATTACCGCTTGGATGAACGAAAGAAAATATGACGCCAGGGCCTTCGCCAATGAGTACCTGGTTAGCTCCTTCACAGAGTTCTCTTCCGGTGACCAGCAGTTTGCAATACTTACCTCGCACCTGTGTTTCCTTAAAGATACTTATGGCTACAAGGAAATATCCATTATAGATAATTCAGGAGTGATAAGGGTATCTACCACTGGCAACCTTGTCGGCGTCAATGTGAGTGGTTTTGATTACTTCCAGGAGGCCAAGAAGGGAAAGGCCTTCGTGTCCAGTATCCGGCCTTCGACCTTCCCTATACTCAATGAAGACGTCAAGATGGAAACGGGCGTTCCAACTCTATTTGCTTTATCTCCGATAAGAAACAGGGCCGACCGGATGATTGGCCTAATGTCCCTGAGGGTGGACGTAATAGCCCTTTCGAGGGAGATGCGTCTGGTAAAAATGGGTGAGTCGGGCGAGACCTATCTGGTGGACAAAAATGGATTTATGATAAGCGAGTCGCGTTTTGTGCCGACTATAAGGAAGATGGGGCTGGTAAAGAAGCGAACGGCCCTGGAGTTAAAACTTATCGACCCGGAGACCGGGCAACTGACCAAGGGCGTTCAGGCCGCCCTGAAGGGCGAGGACGGCTATGATGCCGATGGATATCGTGACTACAGGGGCGTGCTCGTCCTGGGCTTCTGGCACTGGCTGCCTGAGTACCAGTGGGCACTAATGTCTGAAATAGACGCGGAAGAGGCGTATAAGGCCCTCCATGACCTGGACGGGATTATATTGTTTGTCACAATCGTTATTACCCTGGCGGTGATAGTAAGCGCAATCTTCCTCGGCCGGAGATTCACCGCACCTATTCTCCACTTTACAGAAGTTACCAAAAAGATGGCCGCCGGTAACCTTAGCCAGAGGGCAGTTGTGTACTCAAACGATGAGATTGGCCAGCTGGCCGAGTCGTTCAACTCAATGACCCAGACCATAGAGATAAGGAACGAACAGCTGGAGTCGGTGAGCCAGTACCTGGAGTCCATATTCGATGCGATCAAGGATGTTATAGCCGTGGTGGATAAAGAAGGCACCATCCTGAGGGTCAATCAGGCAGCCATTGATGAATACGGTGAAGACGTTATAGGCAGGAACTGTATCGAGGTGTTTATGGGCAAGGGTCAGACGTGTGAGGGCTGCAGGAACCTCGACGTTATAGAGAACCTGAGGCCGAGCAAACATGAACATGTCGCACCGGCCAAAAACAAGGTGTTCTTTACCCAATCATACCCCTTACTGGACAGCAAGGGGGAGCTTGAGGCGATAATAATGGTCTCAAGGGACATCACCCGGCAGAAGGGGGCTGAACAGGGGCCTCAAGGACAGGCCCTGAACCCGGAGGACAGGAAGTACCGTAACCGAACAGACACGACCCCGCCGGCCTGATAAATATGGAAGACCCTCTACCTTAGCGTGGGATCGAGTGTGGAGAAATCAAATCCTTCCTTCTCCAATTTCTTCTGGAGGTCTTGCACCTCGTCCACCTTGTCCATTATCTCTTTGGTCACCATGTCAGCGAATTCCTCGGCCCGCTTCTCCGGGAACTTGGCCAGGAGCTGTTCCGTCATTATCTCCCTGAGTTCCTTCTTGCCCGCATCGCCGGTCTCGTCCCATATGGCGTAGAGGCGTACCGCGTCCCAGAACTTTTCCGGTCTCATCAGCTGGTAAAGGTCTTGCTCCGGTTTCACCGGCTCGAAGCTGGTTCCCCTTAGCTTCAGGCTCAGCCTTTTAGCGGGCATGTCAAAGCGACCCGTATACGCGGCCGCAACAGGGAACGGCTCCTTATACTTTTTCCCCCAGGCCTTGAACGAAACCGTGCCCATAACTCCCCCTGTATTTATGTTCAGCATGCCAGTGCACCTCTCAGGAGAGTTCAGGGCCACATTGATATCCTTTCTGGATTTACCGAGTGCTTTGAAAGGGTCTGCACGGCCCTCCAACTTTATTATGTTGAATTCCACTATTTCCGGGTTGTCGGTAGGTTCCAGTTTTACCTCTATCTTCCCCGTAGGGCCGGAAAAGACTGCTTCCCCCTCCTCGTCCTCGGAGGAGATATCAACCTTTAGCTCGGGCGCCTCTGGCAGGGTAAACTTTATGGTGCCCGGTATTTCCAGGGGGCCGGACAGGTCTAATTCCAGTTCCCCCGGCACCTCATAACGCCAGATATCGTCCTGCCGGAGCTGCAGCAGGTTAAGAAGGATTGCGTCCCTCCCGGGCCAGTCCGGTGGTGCATGCCCTGTACCCGTGGCAGGCGTCAACCCTACCATGTCATCCGGTTCAATAACCTTGCCGGAGGCTGTATGCAGGTCCTCCATGGCGTCGGCGACTACAATGAGCTGTCTTATCAGTTCCTGCTGCGGGCTCAGCGGGCCGGTATGAAGGGCGTACTTGACAGATGCGACCGTCGGGGCGGGCGCAAGGTTTCTGTCCACACTGTAGGCAGGAAATTCCCTGGTCAAGGTCTCGCCCGGTTCAAGGACTATGGGGGGGGATGCGTCCCGTCTGATATGGCGAGCAGCCGCTGAATGTAGTCGTCAACGGTGTTCCGGTGGGTATTATCATCACTTGACGCCGGTCTGTCTTATTGGTCAGATTAAAGACCAAGCCGGTGGTTGACCCTGTACCAGTGACATCCAGGTACACCGACCCTTCTTTTGCCGTTGCAGTTTCTGGGGCCCCCTTTTCCGGTTCTCCGGCCTTCTCTTTTCCGCCGGCAGTGCCGCTCGCGGGCTGCATGGAAGGGTCACCCCCGCCGGCCTTTTCACCTTGCTCCTCTGCAATTACTATTGGGACTGAAACGGCCAGGATAAAAATCACGACGACTGCCAAAGGGATAAATCTCAATCTAGTCCTCCTTTCGCATCGGCTGTATTAACACTCGTGAGGCATTAAACATCTTTGTCATATTAATAACCTCCCCTTTATCCCCTCCTTCGTAAAGAGGGGAAGCTCTGCTGGACTCCTCTAACTCCCCTCCTTCGCAAGGAGGGGAAGGGGGTGGTTATATATTTTTGCCAGAAGCGGACAATGTAATGTCAGGGCTGTTACCGAATAATCTCCGGCGTATTGAAGGGAAGACAGCTTAACGGCCTAAAATGGTAAACCCGGGATACTCGTCTTCCGGGAGGTCCTTCTCATCAACGGGTGGCGAGTTACTTGCACTGTTTTTCGGCCTCCTTTAATGCCTCCCTGAATCCACTCAACACTTGCGCGAATAGCTCTGCCCCTTCCGGGTCTGCCTTTGCGATTCGGGCTTTTAATATTTTGATCTCGGTCCTCCAATACTCGACTCCGCAGACGCCCGGTTCCAGGCACATGCATTCACCTCCGCCACAACGACAGGCACTGGACCATTCCAAGGGCGGCTCGCCGAATGGCGCGGGGGTAGTTGCACCGGTCCCACCACCCGACACGCCACCACAGACCAGTTTGGGAATTGAACTGCCAACGGAGTCTTTATCCCAGGAGGTGGCCCCATTGCAGGCGAGATCTTTTGGGCATACGCATTCAGCTATATCACAACTGCAACTGCCCCCACCCGACACGCCACCACAGACCAGTTTGGGAATTGAATTACCAACGGAGTCTTTATCCCAGGAGGTGGCCCCATTGCAGGCGAGATCTTTCGGGCATACGCATTCAGCTATATCACAACTACAGGCATCGGACCATTCATCAGGGGATGGCTCGCCGGATGGCGCGGGGGTAGCAACGCCAGTGCCCCCACCAGACACGTCACTACAGACGATCATCCATGCGGGAATAGAAGCGCCGGTCTCTTTGTCTATCACGTTGTCCATGGTTGCGCAGGTGTCTTCTTTTGGGCATGCGCAGTTATCTCCAAAACAGCGACAAACACGCTTGTCTCTCGATGTGCCGGTAGCCGGTGTACCAATGGGCGGAGTGCTGAAGGGCGGAGTATCGATGGCCGTGTCCCCGCCCGACGTGTCAGCACAGACCAGTTTGGGAATTGTACTACCATCGGACTCTTTACCCCAGGAGGTAGCCCCCTCGCAGGCAAGATTTTTTGGGCATACGCAGTCATCTCCACGACAAATACAAACACGCTTGTCTTCCGGGGGCGGCGGGGGGGGAGGTGTATCGGTGGCCCCGCTCGACTTGCCGCGGCAGAACAGCTTGTCCCCACTGGAGGTAATGGCAGACCCGTCGCAGGCGCCTTTCTTGGAGCATGTGCATCCCTCTCCAAGACAACGGCAACCGGGTATGCCGGGCGGGGGTGTATCGGCGGGAGGCGTACCGGTGACCCCGCTCGACTTGCCGCGACAGAACAGCTTATCCCCACTGGAGGTAATGGAAGACCCGTCGCAAGCGTCTTTTTTGGGGCATGTGCATCCCTCTCCAAGACAACGGCAACCGGGTATGCCGGGTGGGCCCCCGGACTGGGCATAGAGATGACCCATACCGGAGAAAATGGACATGCCAAAGACAAATGAAAGGGTTAAGAGGAGTCTTAACATTATTTATACCTCCCCTTTATCCCCTCCTTTACAAGGAGGGGAGGGGATGGTTAAGTGCAAGGTAAACTGGCTGGTGGAGCAAACGGCATGGTGTATGCACCAGAGGCACACACCCTGCATTATCATAATTATTCCTGTAACTCTGTTATCTTGAATGAATCAAATTCAGTGACGACCTCCGCGGCATCCCGGCCACGGTAGGCAATCAGCCCCGGCTGCAGGTTTTTTCCCATCATTGTAACGGTGCCAATCTTTTTCCATCCCCCTTTTCCCTTTTCCGCTTCAGGGTCATAGTAATAGCCGGTGTACTTGTACTTGCGCCTTTCCATCTTCAGGAGATAGGTGTCAGGATTTTTTAGTTCCTTAAAGTTCGAAGAAATCGTAACGTCTCTTTTACCACCCTGGCGCTTCCAGAGTATTGCCTGGGCCTGGTTACCTGCACGTCCGACTACAAATATAATGTAATTGTCTTTGTCTGCGTAAAATACCAGACCGGAGACCTGCCCATTCATCAAGGAATCAGAGTAACCATTGTAGGCATAGGTCGCCAGTAAGCTGGTGGAAAATTCTGTTGTTACCGCATACTTCTTGCCGGTGGGAACTTCCTTTTGGTACAGAAGGATGTTTTTTACTGTTTCTTTGTGTATGTCGCCCGAGGGTGTTGAAATGACAAACTTCCCCTCATCCAGCACCCTTCCGTTGGGGTCGTCGTTGATGATTATCCACGACTCAGAAAAAGACGGTCCGTCAAATTCTTCTACAAAAAATTCCCTGGCGGGCTCAACGGCCTTCTCTTTTATCTCAACCAGGCTTTCCTTCAGTTGCTGGGCGTTATTGGCGGCGTAATAATTTCCCCCTCCCGCCCGGGCTATCTTTGAGAGCTGTTGCCTGACCGCATCGTCGACCGCGAAGCCTACGACATGGATTACCACGTCTATACCGAATTCGTTTTTTATGAGTTCTGCTATGCCCACCGGGTCGCCGTCGCAGGTCTCCTGGCCGTCGGATATCAGCACTATCGTACTATTCCCTTTAAGCCCCCTCAGCTCACCGGCGGCCTTCTCCAATGAAGTGGCTATGGGCGTCTTTCCCCCTGCTTGAAGGGAGGCGATCTTTTGTCTTAACGCCGCGACATTTAGTTTCCCCACGGGGAATACCATTTCTATGTCATCGCACTCCCCCTTTCTGTGGCCGTAGACCTCCAGGCCCACGTTTATATCGGGAGGAAGGTCTCCAACCAGGGCGGACAGGACCCCCTTTGCGGTCTCCAGCTTGTTCTTGCCCTCAAGGGATTCCATCATACTGCCGGAGGAATCAAGGACGAAGAGGATGTTTGGTCCGGCCTCACCGGCAAGGACAGGGGTAGTGTTTAACAGTGCGGCAAGTGCAACGCCCAGCAGTAAGTGATGATATATTCTCTTCATCAAAGGTTCCTCCTCTTGTGTTTCGAGGTGTTTCGCTATGCCCTCTTCTGTGTTTGGTGGAAAGCCCTGGATATCTAGAGACCGGGACCGTTTTTGGTTCATTTTTAAGTAATCTGTGGTGCGTCTGGATGCGTTGTAAAGGATGTGTTTGTATCTATATAGCTTCTGCCGTCATGCCGTCAAGGGAAATTCTGGTTTTTACCTTAATAGATGATAGATGGCGGAAATACCCCTTCTTACCGGTTCTTTGCCGGAAGATCCGGGCCGACCGTTTAAACTTTCTCACCACCTACCCGCCTCTTTTATCCATGATTCTTGACAAAATTCCCCTGCACTCATAGAATGTATGGATTGTTAGTTTAACCTGAAACGAAAGGGAGGGGCTTCTATGGCAATAAAAGTAGGTATAAACGGCTTTGGGAGGATTGGCAGAATAGTCTTTAGGGCAATGGCCCAGAGGCCTTCCATAGAAGTAGTTGCCATAAACGACCTGGCGGATTCCAAGGCCCTCGCCTTTCTCCTGAAATATGACTCCGTCCACGGCAGATTTCAGGGTACCGTAGAGGCGAAGGAAAGTGCCCTGTCCGTAAACGGGAAGAACGTCCGGCTGGTGCAGGAAAGAGACCCTGCAAGCCTGCCCTGGGGAGAGCTCGGGGTGGATGTGGTGATAGAGGCCACGGGAATATTCACCAAGAGGGAGGCCTGCGAGAAGCACATCAAGGCGGGTGCAAGGAAGGTCATCCTCTCTGCGCCACCGAAGGACAAATTGGATGCGGTAATCGTCCTCGGCGTAAACGATAACACCCTTAAACCCGGGGACAAAATCATATCCAACGCCTCATGCACCACCAACTCCCTGGCGCCGATGGTAAAGGTCCTCAACGAGAATTTTGGGCTTGAGAGGGGCCTCATGACCACCATCCACGCATATACGAACGACCAGAAGGTGTCGGACATGATACACAGCGACCTGCGCAGGGCCAGGGGCGCGGCGGTGAACATCATACCGACCAGCACCGGGGCCGCCAAGGCCATAGGGCAGGTGATTCCCGAGCTGAACGGAAAGCTTGACGGCATAGCCCTGAGGGTGCCGGTGGCTGACGGCTCTATAACAGACCTCACGGCCACACTGAAGAAGAAGGTCACCAGGGAAGCGGTCAACGACGCCATGAAAAAGGCCGCTGAAGGCGAACTCAAGGGCATCCTTGAATACTGTGACGAGCCTATCGTCTCATCCGATATCATAGGCAACCCACATTCCTGCATCCTCGACGCCCTATCCACATGCGTCATAGACGACAACCTCGTTAAGGTAATGGGATGGTACGACAACGAGTGGGGGTTTTCGCAGAGGATGGCAGAACTAACCGAAATCTTTGCCAAAATATAAAAGGACCATGGAAAAACTTTTCATAAAGGACCTTGATGTAAAGGGCAAGAAGGTGCTGGTGCGTGTGGACTACAACGTGCCTCTGGACGAGCATGGCAACATTACCGATGACACCCGCATTCGCGGGACCCTGCCCACGATAAACTACCTGCTGGACGAAAGGGCGAAGGTAATCATTACCTCTCACCTTGGCAGGCCCAACGGCAAGCGTGTATCGAACCTGACCCTGCGCCCGGTTATCAAGCGTCTTTCCAGACTGCTCGACAAGGACGTCGTCTTTGTGGAAGACTGCATCGGGGATAAGGTAAAAGACGTTATAGATAAGATGAAGCCTGAGGGCGTGGTTTTGCTTGAGAACCTCAGGTTTCATATTGGTGAAGAAGAGAACGACCCCAAGTTTGCAAAGGCCCTGGCGGGCCTCTGTGACATTTTTATACAGGACGCCTTCGGGAACTGCCACAGAAGCCACGCGTCTATGGTAGGTATAACCAAGTTCGTACCCGTTTCTGCCGCAGGTTTTTTGGTCAAGAAAGAGATGGAATATCTTGAAAGGGCCGTAAACAACCCCATGCGCCCCATGGTTGCAGTGCTCGGAGGGGCGAAGATATCGGACAAGATAGAGATTATGAAGCACCTTGCCGAACAGGTGGACAAGATAATTATCGGCGGCGCAATGGCCTTTACGTTCCTTAAGGCCCAGGGCCACGAGATTGGTAAGTCGCTTGTAGAAGATGATATGGTAAAGGGCGCGAAAGACTTCCTCGAAAAGGCCGCCAAGACCCCCCTTAAGCTTTATCTCCCGGTGGACTTTGTGGTCGCCGAGAAGTTTGCCGCGGATGCAGAGTCCAAGGTGGTGACCTTCCAGGAGATACCCGCCAACTGGTACGGGCTTGATATCGGACCGGCGAGCACCACGCTTTTCAGAGAGGCCATAAGCAACGCAAAGACCATACTGTGGAACGGCCCTATGGGAGCGTTTGAGATGGACGCCTTCAGCCGCGGTACATATGCGATTCTAGAGGCTATAGTCAAATCCCACGCGCTGACCATAGTAGGCGGTGGTGACACGGACGTGGCGCTGAACAAGTCCGGGGAGACCTACAGCGTCTCATATATATCGACCGGCGGCGGGGCATTCCTCAAGCTCTTGGAGGGCAGAAAACTCCCCGGCATTACCGCCCTGACCGATAAGAAGAAGCATGCGGAAAAGTCGCAGATGGCCGCAACCGCCGAGTAATTTTTGTAGAAAAGGTATAACCACTCAAGTGAAGATAAAAATAGCGGCCTCCATACTGGCAGCCAACCCCCTGCAACTGGAAAAGGACGTTAACATGGCGCAGGACGCCGGCATAGACCTTATTCATGTTGACGTCATGGACGGCCACTTCGTGCCCAACCTGACCATAGGCCCGTTCATAGTGGCGGGACTGAAGCGTATAGCCAGGGTGCCCATGGGACTTCACCTCATGGTCGAGTATCCCTCCAAGTTTATAGCGCCCTTCAGGGAGGTGGCGAACGAGGGAGACTTTTTTGAATTCCATGTAGAGTCCAAGGACGACCCCGGGCAGGTGATACGCCAGGCCAAGGAGGCAGGTTTCCGGACTGCCATCGCCATTAATCCGCCGACGCACCAGGGAAGTGTAGAGGAATTCTTGGGTGAGGTGGACATGTTGTTGGTAATGTCTGTAAACCCGGGTTTTGCGGGACAGAAGTTTATCCCTGACGTCTTGCCAAAGCTGAGACATCTGCGGGACAGGGCGCCGGAGGGGCTGGATATTGAAATCGACGGTGGCATCAATGAAAAAAACGTGGCCGATGTCGCTCGTGACGGGGCAAACGTTATAGCGGCGGCGTCTGCTATATTCAAGGCGGACGACCCGTCTCAGGCGGTAAGAAACCTCAGACGCCTTGCCGAAGAGGCCTCTCAATTGACGGTAGAAGGTGGTTAGGATGCTCAAGAGGAAAAAAAAAGGGGTAATAACCGACGGCCTCTGGATACGCTGTGAGGCGTGCAAGGGGCTCGTATATAAAAAGGCCATGGAGGAGAGGCTCGACGTGTGCCCGGAGTGCAACTGCCACTTCCGCATCTCGGCCAGAAGGAGGATAGAAATAACCCTGGACGAGGGCTCCTTCAAGGAGTTGTGGGCGGACATGCGGCCCGCCGACCCGATAGAATTTATGGACCGTATCAGCTACAAGGAGAGGGTTGCAAAGGAACAGGAAAAGACCGGCCTGAAAGACGCCGCGATCCTGGGAACGGGCAGGATAGACGGCAGGGAGGTCATCTTTTGTGTCACCGACTCCAGCTTCATCATGGGGAGTATGGGCTCCGTGGTGGGAGAAAAAATTGCCAGGGCAGCGGAAAAAGCCGCCGAGGAGAAACTCCCCCTGATAATCATATCAGGCTCCGGCGGAGGGGCCAGGATGCAGGAAGGGATGTTCTCTCTCATGCAGATGGCAAAGACCAATGCGGCCATCTCACGCCTTCACGATGCAGGCGGCATATTTATCTCGGTCCTCACCGACCCCACCATGGGCGGCGTTATGGCGAGCTATGCCTCGCGGGGAGACATCATAATAGCCGAGCCGGGGGCGCTGATAGGGTTTGCGGGCCCCAGGGTAATACAGCAGACCATAAAGAAGACCCTTCCGCCCGATTTTCAGTCGTCGGAGTTTCTACTGGAACACGGCTTCCTGGACATGATAGTGTCCAGACAGGACATGAAAAAAGAGTTGTCCAGGATCCTTGACTACCTGAACGGTCCTGTGATTGAGACCGTGACGGAAGAGACACAAAAGACGGAAGATGGGCAGAAGGATAGTACTGCAGAAACCGAGGATTAACTGTTTGATAACGAAAGTACGGGAGGTATTTGACTGATGACGAGGCCTACAGATCCGATAAGAGACCACCACAAGATGCTGCGTAAACAGATCGACGACCTGTTTCAATACGTGGATGGCATTAAAAAGTTCAGCGCCCAGGAGAGGGGGCGGCTTGACGACTTGATTAACTTCCTCAAGAACGACGTCCTTCCCCACGCCGAGGGCGAGGAGAAGCACCTGTACAAAAAGGTCGGCGAGCTGATGAACAACCCGCTCTTCACGAAGACAATGGAGCTCGACCACCAGCACATAAAGCAGTACATATCCGAGCTGGAGACGGAGATAAACAACGTCTATAAGGACTCGGCCGACTCTACTGTGAGAAGGATACAGACGGCCGCAAGTAAACTCAGGGGCATCATGGAGCCGCACTTCCAGAAGGAAGACGACGTCTACCTGCCCATACTCGACGAAAAGCTCTCCGCCGAGCAGGTATATCTTGAGGTGATTAAGCCCATGCACTCTCACGGCGGCGGTCACGGTCAAGGGCACGGCCATGGACACGAGCACGGTGGTCATGGGCACGGCCACGGTCACGAGAAGAGTCACGGTCACGAAGGCCACGGTCACGAGAAGAGTCACGACCACGGCCACGCTCATGGCCACGAAGGCCACGAGCACAAGGGCCACACCTGCGGTTGAATTCATAAGTTTTGATGATATGGATCAACTATAGTGGCAGAGCCGTGCCAGAGGCTGAAAGTCCGCCAGCAGTTTGGAGGGCAGGTCTCGCGTTGCTTCGACTTGCCCTGCTAGCGTATCGGTAGGGGCAGGTCTTGCGCCTGCCCTGTTTGGGCGACCGCAAGAGTCGCCCCTACGAATAGTCGAGCAAGTCGATGCCGAAGGCTCGACCGCTACAATCTTTGGATAGGGGGATGACATGAGACAGATTACGCTATTATTTCCTGTGTTAGTCGGATTGACCCTCTTCCTGTTTGCGCCTCTCATACAGGCAGGAGAGACGGTACAGTGGCTGAGGGGCTCGAAGGGCCTCGCCACGGCCAAAGAACGGGCCGGGGA
>JAZGAY010000261.1:0-15573 GCA_036475985.1 Candidatus Brocadiales bacterium | reverse complement strand
ATGGTGGCCACCATCATCAACGCCCTGGTACTCCAGGACGCCCTGGAGAAGATAGGGGTTGAGACCGCCACACAGAGTGTCCTTGAGATATACGAACTGGTTGAGCCCTACAACAGACGAAACTGCAGGAAGTACATGGATGAAGGACGGGTCGTCATACTGGCAGGGGGAACGGGAAACCCCTACCTCACCACCGACAGCGCCGCCGCCATAAAGGCGCTGGAACTTGAGGCAGACGTACTATTAAAGGCAACCAAGGTTGAGGGCGTATACACCGCCGACCCGCTGAAAGACCCCAGCGCACAGTTCCTGGAGAAGCTGACATACAACCGGGTACTCAGCGACGGGTTTAAGACCATCTTTGACCCGGCTGCAATTACTCTCTGCAGGGACAACAGCCTGCCCATAATCATATTCAAACTAAAGACGCGGCACAATATCAGGAAGGTAATCGAGGGAGCACCCATAGGCACTTTTATCGGGGGTGACGACGACAAAAGATGAGCGGTGAAGATATTCTCACAGCGGCTGAAAAGAAGATGGTAAAGATGCTGCACGCGCTGGACGAAGAGCTGAAAGGCATACGTACCGGACGCGCAAGCCCCGGCCTGGTCGAGCACATAAAGATTAACTACTACGACACACCCACACAATTAAAACAGCTTGCCACTATAGCAGCACCCGACCCACAGGCCATCGTCATAAAACCATATGACCCTTCCGTCCTAAAGGAGATAGAAAAGGCCATACTGCAATCTGACCTGGGTCTTAACCCCCAGAATGACGGAAAATGCATACGCATCAACCTCCCGCCTCTCAGTGAAGAACGTAGAAAGAAACTGGCATCCCAGGCCAAAGAACTCTCTGAAAGCATCAAGGTCTCTATAAGAAACGTACGGAGAGAGGCAAACAAACACATAGACAAAGAAGAAAAGGACTCGATACTCACCGAAGACGACGTCCACAAGACCAGAAACAAGGTACAAGACCTGACCCACACCTACGAGAAAAAGGTCAACGGGGCCATTGACAACAAGGCCGCGGAGATAATGAAGTTCTAACCCCGCTTAATGCGGTTCCGTCTGTGAAACAAAGACTTCTGCAAGATCCCCCGTATTCTCTTTCGTCTGTTTCCTGTATAGCGTGTGGCTCCTGCACCGGATGAACAACTCTCGTCAAGAGTTTTCACGTGGTCGTTGCCGGAGCGATTTCGTCAAACCACTCGATGCCTTCTCCTCGGATACCATAGACTTAAATTTGCGGGAGTCCTTGAACCTTCTTATCTGCCGGGCCTCGTACCAGGACGTGAACCTCTCCAGAGACCTCAGTACCGGCCTGGGCGGCTTGGTCCTGACCCTCCTCAGCCCCTCAAGGGTCCGGTCCCCGCGCAACACCTCGCAGAAGGCATGCCACAGCCGGTCGTCCCTGCGATAGAGGTTGTGTATGTAACGGGAGGCGGTGTTAAAGAAACACCGCATCTTACCTGCAACGATTATCTCCTGCATGAGGCCCGTATCAATCTCCCCCTCGTAGTACGCAGGGCCGCCTTCTCCCCCAACAAGATATCTTGCGATATGATGTGCGGCGATCTGCCCGCTCCTCAGGGCATAATAGAGCCCCTCGCCCGTAAACGGGTCCGCAAGCCCCGCAGCATCGCCCACCAAGAGTCCCCAGTCTGCCGCAATGGGCTCTCCCAACCTCCTGGTAGGTATCGGATGCGTAAGAAAATGTTCGTCTCCGGATACCTGCAAACCCTCTTTTTTTAGAAATGCCAGCAGGTAAGGCTTCAGCGCCCCGGCCAGCTCCCAGGGAACCATCGCACCGACGGTAAGAGTGGCCTCCTTGGGGAATATCCATGCATACCCGCCCGGAATACTGCCCCAGTCGATTATAAAAAGGTCCTCCGGTATGTGGCTGTTGCCCCTGTTTTTCTTTAGCTCACAGATAAGACCCAGCTGAACCCAGCCAATGCCCCCCGGGTTTATGGCCCTTCTTACCACACTATGGGCCCCGTCTGCACCCACAACCATGCGGGCCTCAAACACGTCTCCCTCGGTAAGGACCCTGGTATTGTGCGCCCCGTCGGCAGCAGGCTCAAGCGACAGCACCTTTTCCCCGGTAAACACGCTTGCACCGCTATCCCGAGCATGTTCCAATAAAAGGTTGTCGAACCTGGCACGGTTCAACATATAAGAAATGGGTGCCTTGTACCGCCTGGTAAACCTGTTCCTGAGCCTCCTCTGGAAGACCATGCCGTGCACCTCCCGTTCCACCACCTCCTTGATCTCAAACGGAAGTATGCGGGCAGCCTTCACCTGTAGCCCGCCCCCGCACACCTTGGCCATGGAAGGGTCTTTTCCATCTAATACGGCAACGTCTATACCCTTTCTGGCAAGCGTATAGGCTGTCAAGGAGCCAGCAGGTCCACCGCCTACTATTATGCAGTCGAAGGTTCTTGGGGACATATCCGGTGTGAAGAGAATTACATAACGGGGGATGCTATCGCGGCAACAGCCACTTTAACGAACCCTAACACGGGAGATGGATAGATTCCCAGAATCAGGATGGCAAGGCCCAGCACGATCAAGACCAATCTACCCGCCATGGGACTGGTCACCGCTATTTCACCTACCCCTTCAGGCGCTGTATACATCTTCAGCATTAGTCCCATATAATAATACAAGGATACTGCTGAATTGAGCACACCTATCACGGCCAACCCCACAAAACCGGCGTTAACCGCCGCGCCAAACAGATAGAACTTCCCTATAAATCCTGCCGTAAGCGGGATCCCGGCAAGAGAAAGTAGACATACGGACAGGACCCCGGCCTGTACGGGATGGCTGTAGGCCAGTGCCGTGTAGTCCTGTATGTCAAGCCTTTCCTCAGGCCCCTTTGACAGACAGGCTACACAACCGAACGCCGCAAGCCCGGTTATCGCGTACACCGCCATATACAGAACGGCCGCCTCCATAGCCCTCGTGTCGAGTATGACCAGGGCCATAAGCATGTAACCCACGTGGGCGATACTGGAATAGGCAAGCATCCTCTTGACACTTTTCTGGAGGAGCGCCGAGACGTTGCCCACAACCATACTCAAGACCGAAATCCACCAGAGCACCGCAATCCAGTCGGCATGCGGCACGGCAAACGGGTCTGCGAAAAGTCTCAGTAAAAAGGCAAACACCGCCACCTTGCTTCCCGCCGAAAGAAAACCGCTGATGGGTGTCGGGGCCCCTTCATAGACGTCCGGCGCCCACATATGGAAAGGCACCATTGCCACCTTAAAGCCCAGCCCCACCAGCATCATAGCCAGGCCTATCTGCGCGTGGAACAGTACCGGTCCGTCAGAGAGCGCCTGCTTTATCTTCATAAAATCCATCGTCCCTGTGGCGCCAAAGACCAGGGCTATGCCAAAAAGCAAGAATGCGCTGGCAAAGGCACCCGTAAGCATATATTTTATGGCGGCCTCATTGGACATCCACCTATCTCTCTGGGAAGCAACCAAAATGTATGATGATATGGACAAAAGCTCAATCGCCAGGAACATCAGGAGCATGTCCCTGCTCGATATGAGCAGCATCATGCCCAGGGTGGCCAGCAGAATAAGCGGATAATACTTTCCGCCGTCAATCCCCGTAAGGTCAGCGTAACTCAGGGACAGAAACATCGTCACGGCAGCGACCAGGAGGAATATTACATTGAAGAAGACCGTGTAGCTGTTAATAGCCACCATGGACTCCTCCGGCGGGATTACGAGCCCGCACTGCATATATACCGCGTAAAGGGCAAGGGCCAACCCCAGTATAGATACCGCAAACACATACCGTGTATTGCGATAAAACGCGTCCACCATCAACGCCGCCATCGCAAAGAACGCCACGATGATCTGCGGCATTATGGTACCCAGATTAACAAACGGGAGCGTCATCTCCATGGTTTATCTCGTTTCACCTCTTTCAACCTCTCGACCAGACGGAGACTCTTCCATCTTCCGAGGTCGTCCATCTGTGCCGTCTCTTTCTTTACCTGCCCCAAAAGTTTCAAGGCCGAGGGCTCAATCCTGTCCAGTAAAATCTTCGGATACACTCCAATAACAACCACAATGATAGCAGGAATGGTAAGCGTCACCGTCTCCGCCATAGAGAGGTCCCGCCAGGGCGTGGCCCGTTCAGGCGCCTTCTCCAGCATAACCCGCCAGAACATCCATAACAGATACACGGCGGTCAGCACCATAACAAAGGCGGCCACCACGCCATAGAGCACACTGACCTTAAAGGCGCCAACAAATATCAAAAACTCGCCCACGAAATTACTCAAGCCGGGCAGGCCGACAGAGGCGACGACAAAGAACATAAAGAACCCGGCCAGTACCGGCATGTCCTTCCATAACCCGCCCAGTTGTGAAATGTCTTTGGTCCCGCTTCTCTTGTAAATCATGCCCACCACCATGAAGAGCCCGCCACTGCACAGGGCAATTGAAACCATCATAAACACCGCACCGTCTATGCCCTGGACGTTGAACACAAATATCCCGAGGATAACCAACCCCACGTGACTAACACTGGCGTAAGCGATGAGCCTCTTCAAGTCATTCTGGGCCGCCGCCAACATGGCCCCGTAGAGGTTGGCGATGAGCGCCATAGCCACCACAATGGGCGCGAAGCTCATAGAGAACTCCGGGAACAGCGGCAGCAGGAACCGCAGAAGCGCGTAGGCCCCGGTCTTTATAAGTAGACCTGTAATGTCCACTGCCCCGGACACGGGCGCCTCGGCATGCGCGTCTGTAAGCCATGTATGGAACGGGAACAGCGGCGATTTTACGGCAAACGCCACAAAAAACGCCAGCGCCATGGGCAATAAGACCTCTGGCGGGATTGGCGTCCCATAGAGCTTCGTTATATCAAACGTGTACTCTCCCACCTGAGCATGGTGGTAGAAATACAGGGCAAGTATCGCCACCAGCATCAGGAGGCTGGCGCCCATTGTATATATAATCAGCTTCAGCGTCGCATAACGCCTGTTTGCACCCCCCCATACGCCTATCAGGAAGTACATCGGGATAAGCATAACCTCCCAGAAGACGTAAAACAGCAGGAGGTCCATCGCAAGGAATATACCGATAAGACCCGCTTCTAAAAGGAGTAGGAAGCCGTAAAAAAGCGCCTGCCCCCTTCCCTTCTGGTCCCAGGAGCTGAGCATGGCCAGGGTAACCATAACCGTGGTTATCATCACCATGAAAAGGCTTATCCCGTCCACGCCCACGTGGTAGCTGGCGCCAAACTCCGGTATCCAGTCCATTTTCTCAACAAACTGCATCTCGCCGTCGGCCGGGTCAAACCGCCTGAAAAGAAATACAGCCAGCACCACAGTCTCAACACTTATCAGGAAGGCCAGAAGCTTTGACAGGAATTCATTCTGCTGGAGTACGACGAAAATGAACACTGCTCCCGCCGCAGGCAGTAATATTAATACCGATAGAATCGGCCAGCTTGACACGTCCATTGTGATATCAACCTAGATATAAAGGATTATTATTATCGCGCCCAACACCATAACCGTCGCATACCAACGCACAACCCCTAGCTGTAAGCCCGGCAGAATATTGCCGGCACTCAGGAGTGAACCCGCAACCCCTCGGACAATATTGTCTATAACAGCCACGTCCACAGCCTTTAAGAAAAAGGTGGAAAGCTTCATATAGGGGTCTACAAACACGGCCTTATACAAGGCGTCAAAGTACCAGCCGTTTGTGAAGATGCTATAGGCCACACGAAACTTCTCGCTTAGCCGGGTCGGCACATCTCTACCGCCTGAGTAGACATAGAAGTAGAAAGCAAGTCCGATACCGCCTAAGGCCATCACGGCCGATACCAGCATTAGAAGCATCTCCAGCGATTTTTCAGACATCTGTATCCCGGTCTCCCAGACCCCCGCGATCCCCTCTGCCGTCTCTGTCCCTTGAGGGGCGCCTTCTGCCGCTTCACCCTCGACAACCCCGCCTTCCTCCGCAGCCAAAGCCACACCCTCAACCGAAGACCCTAGCGAACCATGCACCTCGGCATTACCGAAGACCGGCGAAAGGAACTCGCTTATGCGGTCGCTGCCGCCGAGCACGTGCGGGACACCCATATATCCACCCGTGATCGCCAGTAAGGCAAGTAACACAAGCGGTAGAATCATCGCCTTCCCCGGCGCATGCAAGTGTACGTCCCATCTCTTCACGCCGAAGAAGGCCACAAATATTATCCTGAACGTATAGAAGCCCGTCATACTCGCCGTGATGACGATAAGGGCCCACATCAAGGGCCCGCCGTTAACGAAAGTGGCATAAAGGATGGCATCCTTACTGAAGAAGCCCGCCAGGCCCGGCACGCCGGACATGGCCAACGCGCCTATGGTGAACGTGAAGAAAGTGGCGGGTATATACCGCCTCAGCCCACCCATCTTCCTTATGTCCATCTCATCATTGAGCGCGTGTATGACGGCACCCGAACCCAGAAAGAGAAGCGCCTTGGCAAAGGCGTGGGTAAGCAGGTGGAATATGGCCGCTCCCGGGGCCCCGACCCCCAGGGCCAGGAACATGTGCCCAAGCTGACTTATGGTCGAGAAGGCCAATATCTTCTTTATGTCCGTATGCACCAGTGCCACCGTGGCAGAGATAAAGGCCGTAAGCAGGCCGACTATCGCAACCACCTGCAGGGAGAAGGGCGAGAGCTCAAATATAGGATAGCACCTGGCCACCAGATACACGCCCGCCGTTACCATGGTAGCGGCATGTATGAGCGCACTGACCGGTGTGGGCGCCTCCATGGCGTCTGGAAGCCACGTGTGCAGCGGCACCTGTGCGGATTTACCCACCGCCCCCACAAAGATAAGAAGGGCTATCCACGTGGCCATGCTCACGCCGATAACCTCTCCCGGATTTGCAAAGACGCTGCAGAAATGGAGGGAACCAAACTGCAGAAAGATCAGTATTATTCCCAGGGCAAAGAAGAAATCGCCGAAGCGGGTGACCACAAAGGCCTTCAGGCCGGCCGCCGCCGCGCTTCGCCTCTCATACCAGAAGCTGATCAACAGGTACGAGCAGAGCCCGACACCCTCCCAGCCTATGTACAGCACCAGGAAATTGCCCGCAAGCACCAGCGTCAGCATGAAGAACACAAAGAGGTTTAAATAGAAGAAGTACCGGGCAAAACACTTGTCGTTCGCCATGTAGCCGACGGAGTATACGTGTATGAGAAAGCTCACACCGGAGACCATGGTAATCATGACCATTGAAAGCGGATCCAGGAGGAGGTCCAGCGGCGCCTGAAAATCACCCGAGACTATCCACTGAAACAGGCAGAGTTCGATCTGTCTATCTTCTACCGGCAGGCCGTAGAAGACCCTGAAAATGCACAGGGACAGCAAGAACGAGAGTCCGATACTGCCGCATCCGACTATGCTGACTACAAGGTTACCTGCCCTGTAACCCAAGAGGCAGTTGAAGAGTGCCCCAAAGAGAGGTATGGCAGGCACAAGCCACAAGAGGTTAAAGATTTCCCTACCCTCTACCACTTGAGCACCTCCATCTCATCAGCGTTCAGTGTAGCCCTGTTCTTAAACACGAGCACCACGATTGAAAGGCCTACGGCTATCTCCACGGCAGCGACAACCATCACAAACAGCACAAAGATCTGCCCCTCCAGCGAACCCATCTGCCTGCAAAAGGCAATAAATGTAATGCCGGCACCGTTTATCATGAGCTCAATGCACATAAGGAGCACAATGATGTTGTTCCTCACAAGAAAGCCCAATACGCCCAGGCTAAACAAGGTCGCACCGAGCACCAGAAAGTGAGACGGCCCCACCACTAAAAGAGATTGTATAACTTCTGCCTGCAAGACTATCTTTCTCCTCTAAAAGGTCTAACGCCTGCCGGCAAGCATCACCGCCCCCACCACGGCAACCAGCAAGAGCACCGATGCCAGTTCAAGCGGGATGAGATACTGTGTGTACAAGACGCTACCGATAGACTTAATACTGCCGTAATCCGCCGGAATTGATGCAAACTCAAAACAGCCGCAGGAAACAAGCGATACAAACATTCCCGCAAAGACCAGCGCCACAAGCGCCCCGATCACGCCGAGGAGGTCGGGACGCAGCCGCCTCTGCACGGTCTCATCAAACTTGAGCATCATTACGGCGAACAAGAGAAGCACCACGATAGCGCCCGCATATAGTATCACCTGGACGATCGCCAGAAACGGCGCGCTTAACATGGCGTATATCCAGGCGACACCCAAGAGCGTAACTATTAGTGAGAGAACACTATACATGACCCTACCCTGCAGGACCACCGACGCCGCAGAGACGACCGTTATCGTAAACGCTATGTAAAAAAGTATCTGTTCCATTTAGTAACGACCCAGTGGGTTTACCTTCGGCGCACCCCCGTCGGGCGGGTTCAGGCTTCGCTGGTAACCCGGCAGCGGCTTCTGTTTGATCAGGACTTCCTTGTTGTAGCTCAGGTCCTCCCGGCTATAGCCGGCCTCGGGGAGCTCTCCCGTGTCCATATACATGGCGTCCACCGGGCAGGCCTCTTCACACATCCCGCACCAGCAGCATCTGGTTGTGTCTATCTCAAAACTCTCCGGCTGTTTCTCTATCTCGGGGTCCTCATGTTCCGTCGCCACTATATGTATACACTGCACCGGACACACCGTCTCACAGAGCATACACGCCACACACCTGGTCGAGCCGTCCGGCCTGGTGTTCAGCCTGTGCCGTCCCCGCCACCTTTTTGACACGGGTACTCGCTCTTCGGGATACTGTATGGTCACCGCCGCGGGCACATCCCGGTAAAGCCCAAAAAGATGGGCGATGTGATAAAACATGTTATATGCAAAGTGGCCGGCCGTTATCTTGAGTCCTCTTAATACCTCAAACAGATAAAGGCTTTCGCGCAGAGTCAGCTTCTCACCGCCTACAATCTTCACGCTATTTATCTCCCCTAGAGAATTAGCAGCATAACACCGGTTAGTACTATATTTAATAAGGCCAGCGGGAGCAAAAACTTCCATCCAAAGTCCATGAGCTGGTCGTACCTGAACCTTGGCAACGTCCATCTGATTAACAGCATGAGCCAGCAGAAGAAGATTACCTTCGCCCCGAACGCCGTCACCTGAAGGAGCACCACCAGGACGTGCGGGAGCGGTATGGTAAAGAGGCCCGGTACAAACAGCCCCTTGTCATCCAGAAACGGTACCTGCCACCCGCCAAAATAAAGCGCGGTTATGACCCCCGCCACGGCGATTATCTCTATAAACTCGGCCATCCAGAAGGCGCCGAACTTCATACCGCTGTATTCTGTAAAATAGCCGATTATTTCGGAATCACTCTCCGGCAGGTCGAAGGGCGTGCGTTTGGTCTCCGCCACGGCCGCGGTGAAAAACACCAGAAAACCCAGGGGCTGCGCCACCACGCCCCAGAAAGGAATAACGCCAAACACGTACTGACCCTGCGCCCTGGCAATATCGTCAAGTTCTATAGACCCATAGGCCATTATCACACCCACTACGGAGAGTGCCAGGGCCAGTTCATAGGAGATTACCTGGGCCGCAGCCCTTATACCGCCCAGAAGTGAGTACTTGTTATTGGACGACCACCCGGCCAAGATCACACTGTATACACCCAGCGACCCAAAGGCCAGCACGAACAACAGTCCCACATTCAGGTCGGCTATCTGAAGCTTTATGCTTAAACCTCCGAGGTGGAGCGTATCCCCGAAGGGGATGACGGCGAAGACGATAAGGGCCGTAAAAAGTGCGAGAAAAGGCGCAAGCGTGTGTAGTATCGGGTTACCTTTAGGGGGTATCCAGTCCTCCTTGGTCAACATCTTTATCGTGTCGGCAATCGGATGGAAGAGACCTATTATCCTGAGCCCGAGGACGTCCGCGCGGTTTGCGCCCACACGGTCCTGCATCACAGCGCTCTGCTTCCGCTCGGCCCAGCTCATTATCGCCGCAACGTTCAGCACAAAACCGAACACGATGGCAATCTTTATCAATATGATTATCGCATCAAGCACTTGCTTTTTCCCCTGACCCCTCCAGCCTTACACCCTTGTCTCCAAGCTTCCGGTAGCTGAGACCGTAGAAGTTGGACACCTCTCTGGAGATTTCGTTGAACACGTCCTCGGCCCTTACGTAATGCAGAGGGTGGCCCATGGCACGTGAGAGTCTTGTGGTTATCTCCCAGTCAGGGAGAGACTCGCCCAGCGGCTCTACCGCCTTGTTTATCTTCTGCACCCGGGCCTCGAAATTGGTAAACGTGCCGTCCTTTTCCGCAAACGCGGCGCTGGGAAGGATAACATGGGCAAACCTGCAGGCATAATTAAAGTTGCTCCCCTGGTAGACCACGAACTCGGCCCCTGAGAGACAATCTCTTACCTTGTCCTCGCCAAGGGTCTTCGCTATATCGCCGCCAATTATGTAAAGGGCCTTGATCTCGCCCTTGACGGCCTTCTCTATTATCTCTTCCGCCTTTACCCCCAGGCCGCTAAGACCCAGGAGTTCGGCCCCCTTGGAATTGGGGTTTCTGTCCGCCATTAACAACAAATCATCTTTTTCCCCCTCGTTCCATCCCGGCAGCTTGAAATCAATGTTGGTTATGCCGAGCGCATCGTGGAAGAACCGCTTTACCGCATAGAGGTCTTCATTGCTGAGCTGCGGCGACGGGAGAACCCCTACGGAGGACGGCCCGTGTCTTTCGTAGATATTTCTAAGCTCGTGGGCAACCGCACCAAGCGCAGCATCCCAGTCGGCCATTGACATGCCGTCGCCCTCCCTGACAGAAGGTCTTTCCAGCCTGTCAAAGGCGTCTATAAAGCCGTAACCGTACCGTCCTTCGTCACACAGCCATATCTTATTAACGTCCTCGTTTTGCCGGGGCATGAGACGATACACCCTGCGCCGTGTCTTGCCGATGGACCTGTCGGTTGAATGTATCTGCACATTGCAACCTCTTGAACATCCGGGACATATGGAATCTGTCTTTGAGAGGAACCAGGTCCTTGCCTTGAAGCGGAAGTCCTTCGACGTCAGCGCGCCAACGGGGCAGACGTCTGTCAGGTTGCCCTGGTAGTTATTTTCCAGGGGCCTGTTGTTATAGGTGCCTACCTGTGAGCGGTCGCCCCTGTTGAATATGCCCAACTCCTCCTTGCCGACTACCTCGCTGCAGAACCTTACACACCTGGTGCAGACAATGCACCTTTCTGTGTCGAGAACAATTTTGGGACCAAGGTCTACCACCTTTGGTTTGTGGGTCTTGCCGTCCATGGGGTTAAGCCGGCTTGTGTGGAGGCTGAACTTGAAGTAGTTGTCCTGGAGCTTGCATTCTCCGGCCTTGTCGCACACGGGACAATCCATCGGATGGTTAAGGAGCAGCAGCTCCAACACGCCCTTCCTGGCCTCCAGCACCTTCGGTGTATCGGTATACACCACCATGCCGTCCCTTACCGGGTTTGAGCAAGAGGTCAGGAGTTTCGGTACGTCCTTGACCTCTACCAGGCACATTCTGCAGGCGTCCACCACGCTAAAGAGCGGATGATAACAGAAGTGGGGTATCTCAATACCCGTCTGCTTCGCCGCATTCAGTATCGACGTCTTTTCAGGAACCTCTACCTCCTGATTATCTATGGTGACAACGGGCATAATCTAGTTGGAACCTCTCCGTATGTAGTTCTCAAACTCTCCCCTGAACTTTGTAATAAAGCTTATCGCCGGGCCGATTGCGGCCTGGCCCAACGGGCATAGCGTCTTGCCGTTTATGGTGTTGGATATGCTTAGTATCGTGTCGAGGTCTGAAATCTCACCCTCGCCCCTGTGTATCCTGCTGATTATCCTGGCCATCCAGCCGGTACCTTCACGGCACGGAGTGCACTTGCCGCACGACTCATGGGCATAGAACTTCATCAGCACCTTGAGCGCCTTTACCATGCAGGTGTCCTCATCCATTACGATAATGGCCCCGGAGCCGAGCATCGTCTTTATGGCCGCAAGGGAATCGAAATCCATCTTGACGTCTATCTCGTCGGCCGTCAGCACCGGCGCAGACGACCCGCCGGGTATTACGGCCTTCAGTTTCTTCTCACCCCTTATTCCGCCTGCGTGTTCGTAAATAATCTCCTTGAGCGTCGTCCCCATGGGAAGCTCATATACACCGGGCCTTTTCACGTGCCCGCTAATTGAGTACAGCTTTACCCCCCCGCCGACGCCGGGGGCACCCAGGTTATTGAACCACTCGCCCCCGTTGGTGATTATGTGGGGTATGGCCGCCATGGTCTCAACGTTATTTATGACGGTAGGGCCCTGAAAAGCGCCCACTATGGCTGGAAACGGTGGTTTCATCCTTGGCTGGCCTTTCTTGCCCTCCAGAGACTCAAGCAGTCCGGTCTCCTCACCGCATATATACGCCCCTGCACCGCGATGTACGACCATGTCCAGACCGAAACTCGAACCAAGGATGTTCTCGCCCAAATACTTGCTGGCATAGGCCTCGTTTATGGCATCCCGCAGCCTCTGAATACTCTTTGCGTATTCGCCACGGACATAAATAAAAGCGGTATGAATGTCGACGGCGTAACAGGTGATGATAGAGCCCTCTATGACCGCATGAGGGTCCTGCTCCATAAGGGGACGGTCCTTAAAGGTGCCGGGCTCGCCCTCATCGGCGTTTACGGTAAGGTACTTAGGTTTGGGAGAATCCTTCGGGATAAAGCTCCACTTCTTACCCGTCGGAAAGCCTGCGCCCCCTCTTCCTCGAAGATTCGACTTCATCACCTCTTCGACAATCTGCCCGGGCTTCATCTCACTGATGGCCTTCTTCAGCGCCTTATAGCCGCCTCCCTGTTCATACACCCCCATGGTGTAGGAACTCTTTTTCTCGAAATTTTTTGTCAGTATCGCCATTGGAGCCATATTATTTAAGCGAACCTAGTATCTTGTCCAAAGATTCCCCGGTAAGATTTTCATGAAAGTCATCGTTAATCCGTATCACGGGCGCGGTACCGCAGTGCCCCAGGCACTCCGCCGTAGAGAGCGTAAACTTCCCGTCCGAAGTGGTCTCCCCCACGTTAATTCCCAACCTGCCCTTCAAATGCGCCAGGATATCCTCAGCACCAAGGAGCATACACCCTATGTTTGTGCAGAGTTGCAGGTGATATTTACCCAGCGGCTTCGGGGTGTACATGGTGTAAAAGGTGCGTACCTCCTGCACCCTCACCGGAGAGACGCCTACGAGCTCGGCAACGTATTCCTCAACCTCAGGTGTAATGGCAGAAAACTCCTGCTGTGCCAGCCATAGAGTCGGCAGCAGGGCGGCATCCTTCTTCGGATACTTGCTTACCACCGACTTAAACTTTTCCATTGTTCTGTCAGAGAACTTTACCATCGCTGTTTATTCTCTATTCACCGGGTTGCCTGTTATCTGTCACACTCGCCACCTATCATGTTCAATGACCCGAAGGTGGGAACTATGTCGGCTATCATGCCGCCCTTTATCATCCTTTTGACACCCGAGACCATGCAAAAGGAGGGGGGCCTGCACCTTAACCTGTAAGGTTTGCCTGCACCGTCGCTTACAATATAAAAACCGAGCTCGCCGTTGGCCCCTTCAACGGCCTGGTAGACCTCGCCCTCGGGCGGGCAGATACCGTGTCCGTCCATAAACAATTTAAAATGGTTTATCAGGGACTCCATATTGCCGTAGACCTCTTCTTTTGAAGGGAAGGTTATCCTGTTGTCCGCCACCTTAACGGGGCCCGAAGGCATCTTCGCCAGGGCCTGTTCAATAATCCTCATACTCTGCAGTATCTCCTCCATGCGGCACAGGTAACGGTCGTAATTGTCTCCGTTGGTGCCTACGGGCACGTCGAAATCCATCTGTTCATAGACCATGTAGGGCTGGGCCTTTCTCACGTCGTAGGGTACGCCCGTTGAGCGCAGACACGGACCCGTGAAACCGTACGATACGGCTTCGTCGGCGGTTATGGTGCCCACACCCTTAACCCTGTCCACGAATATGCGGTTCTTGGTGAGCAGACCGTGGACATCCTTCAGTACGTCCCGGGTATATTTGATGGCATTAACGGTCTTGCCATGGAAATCGTCAGGGAGGTCGGCCTTCACCCCGCCTATTCTCCCGTAGCTGGGCGTCACGCCCCTGCCCCCCGTTACGTCTTCTATCACCTTCCACAGCTCCTCTCTGGCCTTTAGCATATAAAGGAACGCCGTAAGCGCTCCCAACTCCATTGCAGTGGCGGCGACACAGGTAAGGTGGTCGGTTATGCGGGATATCTCGCTCATTATGGTACGAATAAATTTGCACCGCTCTGGAACATCGATGCCAAAGAGTTTTTCCACCGCCATGGCATAGCCGAAGTTGTTTATCAGGGGCGATACGTAATTCAACCTGTCGGTATAGATAATGGCCTGGTGGTATGTGCGGTTCTCGCACATCTTTTCAAAGCCCCTGTGTAAATAACCGACGTTGACGTCGACGTTTACAACGGTCTCCCCGTCAAGCTCCAGGAACATCCTTACCGTCCCGTGCATGGCCGGATGGGACGGGCCCATCTGGAGGGTCATCTCTTTGGTGTGGATTTCCTTGGCTAGTGTGCTCACGTTCTCCATCCAGTACCTCTAACTCTCCGGGAGTGCAAGCGGCTGGCGCTTGTCAACGGGATAGTCCTTCCTGAGGGGATGTCCCTCAAACTCCTCATAGAGCAGGATCCTTCTAAGGTCAGGGTGGCCGTTAAACCTTATGCCAAACATGTCCCAACACTCCCGCTCCAACCAGTTCGCCACCGACCAGAGTGAACTGATGGAGTCAATCGAAGGGTCTGATTCAGGCACGGCCGCCTTTATGCGCACCCTCTCATTCTTCTTGAAGGAATAAAAGTGATAAACCACCTCAAAGCGCAGTTCCTTTTTCCCAAGGTAATCAACCGCAGTCAGGTCCATGAGGAAATTGTACGAGAGGTCCGCGTCGTCCCTAAGAAAGCGGCACACATCTACGATATCGACCCTCTTGATGACCGCCGTATCGTCACCCCTGTGGGAATGCGTCTCTATGACAGAGCCGTGGAACTTTTCTCTCAGTTTTTTAAGTGTGACACCCTCTATCATTAGAACTCCTGCTTCTGGTTCTGGATCTTCTCTTGCAGTTTCATGATGCCGTCCAACACCGTCTCGGGTCTGGGCGGGCAACCGGGTATGTATACGTCGACGGGCACGATGGTATCTATCCCCTGTACAGTAGCGTAGTTGTCATATGGGCCGCCTGAGCAGGTGCAGCCCCCAAAGGCCACCACCCACTTGGGCTCGCACATCTGTTCCCACACCCTCTTCAGTATAGGAGCCTGTTTATGGCTTATGGTACCCACCACAAACAACACGTCGGCCTGCCTGGGAGAAAAACGAGGAAGGCCGGCACCGAAGCGGTCTATGTCATAGTGACTCGCAGCTGCAGCCATATACTCCATGCCGCAGCACGCAGTCACAAAAGGGTATAGAAACAGGGAATATTTCC
>JAZGAY010000260.1:0-5346 GCA_036475985.1 Candidatus Brocadiales bacterium | reverse complement strand
AAGCCCTTTGAGGGCCTCCCTCAGTTCGGGTATCCCTTCCCCCGTGACGGATGATACGACCTTTATCGGCGCATCACGCAGAAAGGTCTTGCTTGCAAGCCGCTTTACGTCTTCTTTGACCAGCCCCAGCCAGTCCCCTTCTACCAGATCCTTTTTCGTTATGACGATTATCCCGTGTTTTATGCCCAGTAATTCCAGTATCTCCAGGTGCTCAACCGTCTGGGGCATTACACCGTCGTTTGCGGCAACGACCAGCATGGCGAGGTCAATACCGGTTGCCCCGGCCAGCATGTTTTTGATAAAACGTTCGTGTCCCGGTACGTCTACGATACCTGCCCTGAGGTCTTTGTCTATATCGAGATAGGCGAAGCCCAGGTCTATGGTTATGCCCCGGGTCTTTTCCTCCGGCAGGCGGTCGGTGTCTATGCCCGTGAGGGCGATGATGAGGGCCGTCTTCCCGTGGTCAATATGCCCTGCCGTACCGATAACTACCCTCTTCACTTCACGGCTCCGGCAGCGATCCTCAGGAGGGCGTTGATGATTTCTTCCGCGTCACCTTTGTCGCATACGGTACGCAGGTCAAGGAGTAATCTGTCGTCTTCTATACGGGCGAATATGGGCGGGTTGTTTTGTCTGAGTCCGTCGGAGAGTTCCTGCGCGCCGGGGTGTTCTGTGTTTATTGCGATTAGTTTTGTGGGTATTTCTTCTCCGGGTAGTGAACCGCCCCCGACGGCCGAGGCCCCGTCCTCGAGGGAAGCGGTTATCTTGCCGTTACTTCCCTTGGAAAGTTCTTTGATAAATAGTTTTGATTCCTTCTCAATGTCTTTAAGCGGCCTGGTGAGCATCTTGAATATTGGTATACGTTGCATGACCTCGGGTTTACCGGTGTAGAGTTTTAGGGTGGCCTCTAGAGCGGCGATGGTCATTTTGTCGACCCTCAGGGCCCTTGCGAGCGGGTTTTTCTTCATGAGGTCGACGAATCGCTTCTTGCCCACGATGAGACCGCCCTGGGGACCGCCCAGTAGCTTGTCTGTGCTGAAGGTGACTATGTCTGCGCCGGCCTTGATGGCTTCTTCTGCCGTGGGCTCATAAGGGAGCCCGTACGTCTCCAGGTCAAACAGCGCGCCGCTGCCCAGGTCGTACACCACCGGTATGTCAAACTCCCGACCAAGCTGTGCGAGCTCGTCCGTCTTCACCGATGCGGTAAACCCCACGATGCGAAAATTGCTCAAGTGGACCTTGAGGAGGAGGGCGGTGTCAGGTGTTATGGCGCTTCTGTAGTCGGAGATATAGGTCCTGTTTGTAGTGCCTACTTCGACCATCCTTGCCCCGCTCTTGGCCATCACCTCCGGCATGCGAAAAGACCCGCCGATCTCCACCTGTTGAGAACGTGATATGATGGCCTCTTTGTCCCTGGCGAGTGTATCGAGGGCCAGGAGCACGGCCGCTGCGTTGTTGTTTACCACCATGGCCGCCTCCGCGCCCGTGAGGGCGGTGGCAAGGGCCTCTATGTGGGCTCCCCTGGACGACCTCTTTCCTGTCGACAGGTCTACCTCGAGCGAGGAGTAACCGCCTGCTACGTCTCTTGCGCTGGCTACCGCCTCCGGGGCCAGGGGTGTGCGTCCCAGGCCGGTGTGCACCAGTACGCCGGAGGCGTTGATGACACGCCTTATAGGTTCCTTTGCCCTCTCTCGTAACCGTTGCTTTACCAGGGGCAGGATGGCCGCAGGGGAGAGGTCTGTACCTGAATTGCCGGAGTGCCCGATAGATTCCCTGAGCCCGTCCAGCACCTCTCTGATGGTGGAGACGACCAGCGGCCTTGGATAACTGGCGCAGCACTCGGATATCTCCGGCATCTCGAGTAGCGCGCTTACCGAGGGAATTTGTCTAAGTTCTTTCTTTTCCATATTATTATCATTAGTGTGTATAGTGGTACAGTATAAGACCTACACCGATTATTAACAGCGCGGCGCCGACCAGCTTTCTCTCCTGGTGTTCGAGCCTCTCTAATCTTAACCATTGTACCCCCTTGTATGCAAGACCCGTCAGAAGGAGCATGCCTACGGCGTTCGCCGTTACCAGCACTATGCCCATAAATGCAATGGCCGACCAGCTAAAACTGCCCACAGTCAAAAACATTGGCAGGAGTTCAACGCATGGGGACAGGGTCACCATCATAAAGAGCGAAATAGCGGCTGCCCTGTCAGAGAGGGCCGGGTCGATGGGGCCGTGGTTATGAGTGTGTTTATTGCCTAAAGTTATGTATATCAGGCCCATCGCTATCAGTATACCACCGGTTATTACGTCCATGCCTTCTGCGTGCCGGGCTATCCGGAACCCAAGATACGCCACCACCACGCCCATGGCAATGGTTGCAAGTGAATGGCCCAGACTGCTTACGGCAGTAACGCCCAGTGTCCTGGCCAGTGACCAGCCCTGGCCCTTGCCCACCAGGGCAAACGGTAACCAGTGGTGGGGAAGCACCGCGTGTATCAGGGCTATTGTAAAGACGGCTATGAAGATGCTTATGGTCGGCTGGTCCATGTGGTTTTTATGTATAGTACAGTTGCTATAATTAGCGGGAACGTCCGGCGGGACGCCCCCACTACTCAAAATGATGAATAGTACCGGACGACCACCGGGTATCCTTCATTTTTTAGGACCCGATTCTAACAGTTCTCATCCAACCTTTCAATTAATAAGGGGTTATTGGGGTTTTTGGGCATAAGGTATAGATTATTGGCACAGGGGTGGAGTATACTGTTCCTGAGATTAGCAGTCCGGAAATAACGAAATATTTAGGCCGCCTTGTGAAATCAAATAATGATAGGGATAGATTGCAGAGAGACAACATACGGGAGCCCTGGTTATGAGGTTGGTAATAGCCTCCTTTTTTATCCTTAGCGCATTGTTTTTTGTTGCGGATGATACGCCCGGCCTGGACGTTTTCACGTCCGACGGGTCCGTGGCGGTAGCCGCGGAGGAAGGAGCAGTAACCACACCCGCACCGCCCGAACAACAGCAGAAGTTCACCGGCATAATGGAGAAATACGGTCTTGCGCTGGCCATAGTCTTTGCGTTCTGGTGGGGACTGCTTGCCAACGTGGGCTCGCCGTGTGTATTCCCGCTGGTGCCCATAACCGTGGCCTACTTTGCGACCCAGGGTGAGGAAAAGGGTAAGGGCTATACCGTGCTCCTGGCGTGTGTGTACGTCCTGGGTATAGCAACGCTGTTTGCGCCCCTTGGCGTGGCATCGGCCATGGCGGGAAAAAACATCGGTTCGCTTATGGGCAACCCGTTCTTTATAGGGCCGTTTGTGGCCTTCATGGTGGCCATGGCCCTGAGTATGTTCGGGCTCTTCGAGATAAGACTCCCGGGTTTTATATTGAACCGCATGCAGGGCGGCAAGAAAAAGACAGGTGTTGCCGCGACCTTCTTGATGGGGATTATACTTGGCTTTGTGGCCGCACCCTGTGTCGGCCCGTTCCTTGCCTCCATCCTGGGATTTGTCGCCACCACGGGCAGCATACCCATAGGACTTATCACCCTGTTCAGCTTCGCGCTCGGCCTTGGAATGCCCTATCTATTTCTTGCAATCTTTGCCAAGACGCTGGCGGGGCTTCCCCGGGCGGGGGAGTGGATGATAAGGGTGAAGCAGTTCGCGGGCATGATAATCCTGCTTGTGGCCGTATGGTTCATGTCTAAGGTAGTTCCTATGGATATTGCCAAGATTCTCGGCGGCCTAATCATTGTGGGAATGGGCACGTTCCTGGACATCTTGACCTGGAAACGTGTAACCGCATGGAACATCGCCGGCAGGGTAATAGGCATATTCCTCGTCCTCGGAGGGCTCATGCTCTTTACCTGGGGAGTGATGGGGGTGGGCGGTGTGCTAAGAGAGGCCCCTGAACCTGGGTCTGTGGGAGGCATACAATGGGTGACGTCCTTTGACAGGGGCATGGAATTGGCCAGGGAAGAAGGTAAACCGGTCTTTATAGACTTTTACGCCGAGTGGTGCACTGATTGTAAGCTTATGGACGCCAAGACCTGGTCAAACAAAGAGGTAATTGAGGAGGCGAAGAGATTTGTCGCCATAAAGCTCGATTGTTCCGAGGACGACAGCCCCTATAATAAGCTCAGAATAGAGAGGTTCAATTCCTTTGCCATGCCCTTTATGGCCTTCTTTGACTCGAAAGGAAATTATCTTGAGGATTATTCCATTGCGGGTTATACTGGCCCCACAGAATTTCTGAAGCGGGCAAGGGTTATAGAATAGGAGGGCTAATATGTCGAAGGTGTCATCTATCGACGACGGCAGCTTTAAGAAGGAGGTGCTCGAGTCTGCAACGCCGGTGCTTGTAGACTTCTGGGCGACCTGGTGCGCACCCTGCAAGCAGATGTCAGAGATTCTCGACGGTCTCGCCGATGACTACAAGGGCAAGGTAAAGATTGTAAAGCTCAACGTGGACGAGGTCGCCAGTGTCGCCGCACAATACGGCATAACGGCCATCCCCACCCTGATTTTCTTTAAAGACGGCAAGGAGGCCGAACGCATGGTGGGTGTGGTGACCAAGGAAAAACTGGACGAAAGGCTTAAAGCGACCGTTTGACAGAGACCGGCGGCCCTTGTTCTCCAGGATAAATTCTAGTTAGTACCGCAATTAACGGGCAGTCGCAGAGCGACTGCCCGCTTGACTTTGAACTAATGGTTGTGTTCTCCTCCTTCATGTCCTTTCTCTTCTGACCCGCAACTGCATTTGTCTGCCGTCTTCTGGCAGTGGCCGCACTTGCAGCCGGACATTTCTCCCGCAGCGCATACGCAGGCCATTTTCTCCGGGTTTTTCTCGAACTTTGTCTTGCACATCTCCGAGCAGAAGTAGTAGGTGTCACCTTCATACTCAACGGCGATGGCGGACGACTTGTCTATCTCCATGCCGCAGGCGGGGTCTAAGACCTTCTCCTCCGCGGCCTGTACGGTTACGCCTCCCGGTGTTGCATAAAAGTTCACAAAAGAAATCGTTAATACAAAAAGCGGTAACAACATGAGCCTCAAATACAGTTTCATCTCTCTCTTTCTCCTTTCAGTTTACCTTGGGTTACGTCATCTCGCCGGATTTCCTGGAAGCAGGACCTCCGGTTGCAGCACTTGCCAACTTCTTCTTTTTCCCGAACCAGCCTCTCTTCTTCTTTGGTTTTTTCGGCCTTTTGGGCGGCAGTAGTTTCCACTCCATCCACATGTGGTAGAGTACGGGTATGACCAGCAGGACTACCGCATCCGAGGTGATTACCCCGCCTATCATGGGCACGGCCAGGGGCCTCATTATCTCTGAACCGGTGCCAGTGGCC
>JAZGAY010000026.1:0-10450 GCA_036475985.1 Candidatus Brocadiales bacterium | reverse complement strand
CCGTTATACCGAAGTCATGGAGAATCGATTCGAGAAGCTCATCCTCGGAGATGAAGGGGTTCAGTACGAGCGCAGAGTGTGTCTTTCTGTCCATCTTTTCCAGAATCATCCGGCACATGGTGGTTTTACCCGTACCGATGGCTCCGGTTATGACGATAAAACCTTCTCTCGTCTTTATGCCGTAGAGGGAGAGGTCCAGGTTGGTCTTATGGGTTTCACTAAAGAAGAAATATTTTGGGTCTGGGGTGAGACTGAAGGGCTTTTCCTTGAGTCCGAAGAATTCTAGATACATGTATCTCCCCAAAAAAGAGTTAGTACCGTCTTACCATCTCCAGCCGTTCCATCTCCTCTACGGAGAAGTCCTCCACGCGCTCACCCATCATAATGGTGGGTGTCAGGAATATCACCAGGTCGGTCTTTTCAACTTGCTCTATCCTCGAGGTAAACAGCTTGCCTATGCCGGGTAACTTCCAGAGGACAGGGAACTTCCTTTCCTTGATTTGTGTGACATCCTGCATGAGACCGCCGATTACAATGGTCTCCCCGTCTCTCACCCTTACAACAGTGTCGGTCTCTCTAACAGTTAAGACGGGTGCCGTGGCCTTTTGCTGGTTATCACCAGAACCGGTTGTGAACTCGGTTATGTCCTGGAGATGCGTGATGGCCGGGTGTATGTTCATGGTAATCATACCAGACGCGCTTATTTGTGGGGTAACGTCCAGTGTAACACCTATGTCAAAAGCTTGTTCTTGTATTGATGTTGTTGGTGTTGTTGTCCCGGCCGTCGCTCCCGCGATAAAAGAAGTCCTTGTAGAAAAGAAGGTCTGCCGTGTAGTGGCCCTGATTACGGCCGTCTGGTTGTTCAGGGTGGAGATCTTTGGGTTGGAAAGGACCCTCACCTCACCTTGCTCCTCGAGCGCCTGCAAGACGAATTTAAGGGCACCTGTCTTCATGGTAAAATTGGTAAAACCGCCGCCCAGCGCGGTGGTCAGACCCGTCCACGTTGTAAGGCCCGTCTGACTAATGCCCGCTGGATTCTTCCAGCTTTTATCTCCCCTCGGGTCAAACAATACCTTCCAATCGATTCCATAAACAGAGTCTTTGTTGAGGAGAACCTCCACTATCTTCGCCTGTATCAGGACCTGTCGCTGTATACTGCCTTCAACGGCCTCGATGAGCTCCGCAGCCTTCGCCAGGATGTCAGGATAGGAGGTTATCAATATAATACCGGCCTGGCGATTGATTGAAAAGTTTCCCCTGTCGCCTGCAACAGATTCGCCCTCTTCGGCCGTTCTCCGCGTCCGCGTCCGCGTCCCAACGGCACCACCACCACTGCCCTGGGTGCCACTGGACAGGGTCTCATCCTCGGTAAGAAGCCCAAGCGCCAAGAGACCGTTCTCAAGCTCCCGGAATATGTCTTGAACTTCATTCCCGCTGACGTTGCTGCCCTGCGAGCTCCCGGCAGTCCCACCCCCTCCTGTCGTCCCTCCGCCTCCCGTAGTTCCTGTGGTACCACCACTTGTCCCACCCGTCCCGGTTGTAACACTCCCGGCGATATTTGAAGTCAGTCCTCTTGAGCCCGTCCGTACTGTCAGGACGTAGTCCAGGCGAAAGAGGCGGGTCATCATCTTCGGTCTGGATACCCTTATAAAACCGCTCGCCATGTGGTAGTCCAGGTTCAGGGGTATTAACAGCGCATCGAGGGCCTGTGTGATGGTAACGTCTTTGAGGTCGACGGTAACCTTGCCACGCACATCGGGGTCTACTACGATATTTTCCTTACTTTCCCTTGAAAAGCTCAGAAGCACGTCCGCGATGCTCGCATTTCTGACTGAAAGTGTATAGAGCTTTTCCGGTCGCTGCCTTTTCGGTTCATCCTCCACCTGAAACACAGGCAGGTCCACAAGCTCTATTTCCTCTGTGAGGGTAGCAGGTGAATCAACCTCTACACGTGAGGTGAGGGGTTCGAGCTTTGTGGCACACCCCAACACAAATACTACCGAAAAAATGGCTGCAGGAAGGGCCTTCCAACCGTAAGACACTTGACCTCCCCAGAATGGTTGAACGTCCTTGCCACCCCTCTCTGCCGAAGGTTTAGACACCGCAACTCAGGTAGGTCTACCTATTTAGGTAATCTTGAAAATATAACAAAATAAGTCATTAAGTCAAGAGGAAAACTTCTGTTTGCAAGTGTTTTATCTAATTATATTCCAACGACATAGCAACATCCAATGAAAAACGCATTTGTCCCTTGCGGGCCGGAAATGTCCATTGTCGGGCAGTTCTTGACAATGTTTTTGGTGACCAGTATAATCCTTCAGTCCTAAAGATGTAACCTGCCAAACCCATTCTCCGCCTGTGTTGTAAGGGTGGCAAACATAAGGAGTTACGTGTGCTCGACTTCGTCGTTCTAGGCTCCGGTCCGGCGGGCATGGCCGCTTCACTGCGCGCCGCCCGGTTGGGACAAAAGGTCTGTATTGTGGAACAAAGCCGCCTGGGCGGAGTATGTCTCAACAAAGGGTGCATACCCACCAAGGTGCTTCTAAGAAGTGCCGGGGTTTTCTCGCAAATAAAGAGTGCCCGCGAACTGGGCATCGAAGTAGAAGGGGTAAACCCGGATTTTAAGCGAATCTGGCAGAGAAAGGACCGGGTGGTAAGGGCGCTGGGTAAGGCCATGCAGGACCAGTGTGACGAGAGCGGAGTGGAGATTATCAGCGGCAGGGGCGTATTAAAGGGACCGAATGAGGTAGAAACCGTCCTTCCCGACGGTAGCGCCCGGTTGCTGAAGTCCGCTCGCGTAATCGTTGCAACCGGCTCCTCCCCAATCGAACACCCTGCAATAAGTGTAGACGGCCATAGAGTACTCAACAGTGACCATGCGCTCGGCCTCGAAACCCCACCAGGAAGCATTATAATCATCGGCGGAGGCTACATCGGCTGCGAGTTCGGTTATCTCTTCAATGAATTCGGCGCGGAGGTCACCTTGATCGAGTGTCTGGACCATCTGCTGAGTGATATGGACCCGGACATCGGAAAGGCCCTTGCAAAGGAATTCGTAAGGTCCGGGATAAAGGTCATAACCGGAAAAGCGGTGGTCAATCTTGAAACGACAGGGGAAGGTGTACGCGCCCACATACAAGGAGAGGATGAGGCGCTGGAGGCGGAAAAGGTCCTGGCGTGCACAGGAAGGGCGCCCAATACGGGCGGACTTGGTCTGGCGGAAACGGGTGTCCGCACTGACGGGCATGGTTACATTGAGGTAGATGAACGCTGTCAATCCAACATACCCAACATCTACGCCGCAGGAGACGTTACAGCCAGGGGGCAGTTGGCCAATATTGCACACAGGCAGGGGGTGGTGGCCGTAGAAAGCGCCCTGGGTCTTGGCTCGGTGATGGACTACCGCGTTATCCCCCGGTGCGTTTTTACCCAACCCGAGGTTGCCGCGGTGGGGCTGGATGAGCGTGAGGCCGGAGAGGCGGGACTCGACGTAAAGACGGAGACATTTGAGTTTAGACGGCTCGGCAAGGCCTGGGTCTCGGCCGACACCGGGGGTTTTCTAAAGTTGACTGCAGAGGCGTCCTCGGGCAAGGTCCTGGGTGTACACATCCTGGGGCCGTACGCCAGTTTCTTGATCGGTGAGGCGGCACTGGCCGTAAAGATGGGCATGTGTCTGGAGGATTTGGCGGCAGACATGCCCGTCCACCCCACATTTTCCGAGGCCCTTGCAGAGGCGGCCAGAAAACTTCTTGGCAAAGGTTCGTAAGATTGCTAAAGATTATGGGCATGAAGGGTTCAACCGTCCACCGTGACGTTCCTTCCAGACTACCGGCCTGGTTAAGGAAAAGGGTCATATGCGGCGGATCAACGGCCAGGGTCACACGGGCACTTGAGGAGTTCCGGCTAAAGACAGTCTGCCGGGAGGCATCATGCCCAAACATTATAGAGTGTTTTGCGAGGGGTTCCGCCACCTTTATAATCCTCGGCGACAACTGCACGCGGAACTGCGGTTTTTGTGGCGTAAATAAAGGACCTCCCAAGGACGTCGAGCAAGACGAACCCGAGAGGCTTGCCCGTGCCGCAAAACTCTTGGGGCTTCACCACGTAGTGATTACCTCCGTCACCAGAGACGACCTGCCTGACGGCGGCTCCGGGCACTTCAGCAGGGTGATACATGCCCTCAAGAAATGCGACAGGCAGAGGGTAGAGGTGCTGGTTCCGGATTTTCAGGGAGTGCGGGCCGACATACACAGGGTGCTGGACGCTGGCCCCCACGTATTTGCCCACAACGTCGAGACCGTTCCCAGACTCTATTCCAGGGTCAGACCCGAGGCCCGTTATGAAAGAAGTCTCCGTGTACTTGATTTTGCCGGCGAATATTGTCAAAATGGCCGTCAAAAGATACGCGTCAAGTCCGGGCTGATGCTCGGTCTGGGTGAAAGAAAGGCAGAGGTCCTTGAGGTCCTGAAAGACCTCCTGCACACGGGGTGTGAGACGATTACAATCGGACAATATTTAAGGCCCTCGAGAGACCGGCTACCCGTGGAGAGATACCTTGCGCCAACGGAATTTCAAGAGTATGAGGAGACGGCCCGGGCGTTGGGCTTTTTACAAGTATTCTCAGGGCCGTTTGTAAGAAGCTCATATTGTATCGTGTAAGAGTTTGATACCGTGGAAATAGAAGATTAATTATACCGGAAAAATTTCTTCCGGACCTTTCCCTCACGTGCTGTTTTTTCTGGTGTCATGTCTTTAAACAGAGTTTTGTCCCAATCTCACGTGGTTCACCAGTTTCAGAGTGCCCTGTCCAAGGGACGGTTGGCGCACGCCTACCTGTTCTGTGGGCCTGACGGCGTGGGCAAGGCGTTATTTGCCCGGGAACTGGCCAAGGCGCTCCTGTGTCAAGGGGGCGGCGCGGACCACGGAGACGCCTGTGATACCTGCAAGTCGTGTAAAACAGCAGACAGGGGCGAGAACCCCGACCTCTTCTGGATTACCTCCGATTACAAGGTAATAAGAATCGATGCAATCAGGGAGCTGGAAAGGCTTGCCGCACTTAAACCCTTCGGGTCGAGGCGCAGGGTCTTCGTGATTGAAGAGGCCGAGAAGATGAACGCGGAGGCCGCGAACTGCCTGTTGAAGACCCTGGAAGAACCCCCGCCCGGCGTAGTCATCCTGCTGACGACCACATCCCTCCTGCAACTGCCGCGAACAATCGTCTCGCGCTGCCAGGTAATGCGATTCCACCCTATAGAACCCAGTGTGCTGAGGAAATTGATTGCAGACAGTTTCGACCTGCGGGGCGATGACGACGGGCTCAAATGGCTTGCCGCAGCCTCGTGCGGCAGTATAGGCCGTGCCGCAGGCCTCGTCAAGGAAGACGCCCCCGCCAGGAGAAAAAAACTCCTCGAAAGACTATCCTCGCTGCACGTCGAAGACAATTTCCTGGTCTCCGAAGAGGTATTGGACTGGTGCCTCGGCGAGAAAGACGAGGGCCTTGAGACAAGGCGCTCACGCCTCAGGATATGGATGTCAATTATGCTCGAATACTACAGGGACATACTCCTGTGCAAGGTAGGGGCCGACGAGACTATCGGGCTGTTTAATGACGACATCCGGGACAAGATTGCCAAAAAGGCAGGCCGTATGCACGTTGGGACCATAACCGACATAATGGATGAGATAGAATACTCGCTCGTCGGCCTCCGGTGCAACGCCCACATAAACCTGCTGGTAGAGAACATGTTCACCCGCATCGCCCGCCTGGAGTCGGAGGCGTAGGGTGCGTCCCGCCAGAGGCGGATCTCATGACCCGACGTACCATTTATCTCCTCCCCCTTTAGGGGGGAGGATCAAGGTGGGGGTGAGCATCACCCTCCCCCTGTCCTCGTGCCAGAGGCTGAAAGCCCGCCGGCTTGTTTGGAGGGCAGACCCGCATCCGGCGGGCCTCCCCTCAAGGGAGGGGGAATAGAAGCAACCCACCGAGTTTTCGTTTGATTTCCGGCAACCACAGAACTATTATTGCAGAGCTGTTTGAGAGTCTCCGCTTAAAAAAATTTCTCGTGAGGGCGCACGAACAGATATATGAACAACATAAGTCCACACGGTTTCCTGCCAAAAAACAGCAACACAATTCAACCCCGCCCCCTTCTCTGCACCGTTATCGCCGCATTCCTGCTCCTATTAGCGTCGGCCGTGTGTCATGCGGAGACGTTAAGCAAAGGAGGAGAGAAAGAAGTATCCAGGGCCCAGGTTCATTATAATTCCGGTGTCTCCTTACTGGAACAGGGCAAGCTCGATTCGGCAATAAAGGAGTTCAAAGAGGCAATAAAAACAGACCCCGACTACGCGGAGGCGTATTTCGCCCTCGGCTTCGCATATGCCGAAAATGGCCTGTATAAACAGGCGATAGCCCAGTACATAGCGACAATAGAGCTCAACCCCAATCTGGCAGACGCATACGTTAACCTGGGCGCGGCGTATGGAGAGCTGGGACTCTATGACCTTGAGATACAGCAGTACGAGGAGGCCGTAAAGCTCAGGCCAGACGACGCAAAGGTGCGCTACAATCTCGCCCTGGCCTATGACATGAAGGGCCTCTATGATGAGGCCATCGCGCAGTATATCGAGGCCACACGCCTGAGACCCGGCCACGCAAACACGCGCTACAACCTCGGCGTGGCATACGCCAATAAGGGCCAGCGCAATAAGGCCATAGAACAGCTGAAGGCGAGCATACGGCTCGACCCCGATGACATAGACGCGCACCTCGCACTCGGCCGCATATATGCCAGGAAGGGACAGCGCGACCTGGCGATGGAGCAGTATCAGCAGGCAACAGACAAGAATCCCGACAGCGTCGACGCCCGCAACGGGATGGGAGAACTTTATGCAAAAAGCGGCCGGTACGACCAGGCGCTGGAGCAGTACGAAGAGGCCATAAAAATAAAACCCGATGACGCCACCGCACACATCCTCATCGGAGAGATATACGCCGTAAAGGGGCAGTACAGCAAGGCCATAAACAAGTTAAAGGAGGGCATAGAGCTTAACCCCCTTGACGCAGACGTACACTACGTCCTGGGCAAGATATATCTGCTGAACCGGCAGTACGTCCCGTCGATAGAGCAGTTCAAGGAGGCGGCCGAACTCAAGCCCGACTTCAAGGGATTTTCCGATGCGTACTTCCAGCTCGGCCTCTATTACTCGGAGAAGGCGCAGTATGATGAGGCGATAAGGTGGTACGAGGCCGGTCTCAAGTTCAGGCCCAAAGACGCGGGCGCGCGCTGCATCCTCGGCGTCTGTTACGGCGAGAAGGGCCAGTTCGACCGGGCCATCGCCCAGCTTGAGGAGGCCGTGGCGCTAAAACCCGAATACGAGGCCGCCCACTACTTCCTCGGCCTCTGCTACGGCCATAAACACGAGTACGACAGGGCCATAGCGCAGCTCGAAGAGGCCGTGGCGCTAAAACCCGACTACGCCGCCGCGTATTTCTATATGGGCCGCTACTACAACGAACAGGGACAGCATGACAAGGCCGCAAAAAACCTCAAACAGGCCCTGAAAATCAACCCCAACCTCGAAGACGCCCACGAACTACTGGACAAACTCAACCGGTAGGGGAAACAAGTCTGTCGGAGCATGGCATGTAATATCTCTACAGGATTTTTTTATCCACTAATCTGTATCGACTTTACAACGTCAACGCAGCGGGAGCATAGGGTGGGGTGTTTTGCTTCCTGGCCGACGCTCGGCAAAAAATTCCAGCATCTCTCGCATTTTTTGTTGGCCGACTTCTCGGACCATGCGGTGACCTTTTCTGCAGCGGTCTGTCTTGCCCCGGCGGCACCCTCTTGCGGGCGCTGGTCGGATGGGATTTTCTCCAAAATCTTGTCCATCTCTATCGAGGTGTCATCCCAGGGCGGTACCTGGGAAAAGGCGCCTTCTCTCTCTAGAAGCTCTTTCGGCGGTTGGCCGTCAAATAATTTAACCTCGGAGACAATAAACAGCGTGGGCAGAAAATCCTCGTAACTCTTTAACAGCTTAAGGGTCTCATCATCCGTAACATAAAGACTCACCGAGGCCTCAAGTGAACTCCTTATCCGTTTCTGGGCGCGGTTACATTCAATCGACCGGTAGGCAGTCTGCCTTATCCTCATAAGCGATTCCCAGCGCGCATCGAGCTCTTTGTCCATCCACTCCTTTTTGGCCTCGGGCCATGTGGCAAGGTGGACGCTGGAGGCCGGCTCGTCCCTGCTGGCCTCTTCTATAAACGACCACACCTCCTCCGATGTGTGGACGAGCAGCGGGGCCGAGAGTTTTACGAGCACGTGCAATATATGATGCATGACGGTCTGGGCGGCGCGGCGCTCTTTTGATTTTTTGCCGGCGGTGTAGAGCCTGTCCTTTAAGACGTCCAGATAAAATGCGCTCATGTCGACGGCGCAGAAGTTGTGTATCGAGTGGTGCACCCTGTGAAACTCCATGTCCTCAAAGGCGCGGGTGACTGTCTCGATGAGCCCCTGTGTCCTGCTAAGCGCCCAGCGGTCAATCTCCGGGAGTTCGTCGTAGTCCACCATGCCGGTCTTCGGGTCAAAGCCGTGCAGGTTGCCGAGCAGATAGCGGAAGGTGTTTCTGATACGCCTGTAGACGTCCGACATCCGGGCCATGAGCGCAATGGACGTGTTTATGTCCTGCCTGTAGTCCTGCGACGACGTCCAGAGCCTTATGATATCGGCCCCGAAACGTTCGAGGGCGTCCTCGACCGAGATAAAGTTGCCCCGCGACTTTGACATCTTTTCGCCCTTTTCGTCCACCACGAAGCCGTGGGTGAGTACCATCTTAAAGGGTGCGCAGCCCCACGCGCCCACAGACGGAAGGAGCGAGAGCTGAAACCAGCCGCGGTGCTGGTCCGTGCCCTCAAGATACACGTCGGCCGGGAACGCCAGGTCGCTGTTCCCGTGGAGCACGGCGTGGTGGCTGGAGCCCGACTCAAACCAGACGTCGAAGATGTCCATCCCCTTCCCGAACCTTTTGCCGCCGCATTTCTTGCACGCCGTGCCGGGCGGCAGAAATTCCTCCGCTTCAAGCGTAAACCAGCTGTCAGAACCTTTTTCCCCGAAAACGTCTCTCACGCGGTAGACCGTCTCGGGCGTAAGCAGCGTCTCTCCGCAGTCCTCGCAGTGAAAGGCCGGGATGGGGACGCCCCAGGCCCTCTGGCGGGAGATGCACCAGTCGGGCCTCTGGTGAATCATGCCGCTCATCCTGTCCATGCCCCATGCGGGCACCCACTCGGTGTTCTTTACCGCCTCGAGCGCGCGACCTCTCAGGTCGTCGTGGTCGAGCTTGATGAACCACTGTTTTGTCGCCCTGAATATAACGGGGCACCTGCACCTCCAGCAGTGCGGGTATGAGTGCCGGAGTGAGGTTTTTAAGACCAGCACGCCGAGTTCCGCCAGCCTGTCCATTATCCGCGGATTCGCCCCAAAGACCTCCTGTCCCTCGATGAAGTCCGCCACCTCGCCCGTGAACCTGCCTCTGGCATCCACGGGGCTGAAGATGGGCATGTCATATTTTAGGCCCGTCTGATAGTCATCCTGCCCGTGGCCGGGTGCGGTGTGGACACAGCCCGTGCCCTCCTTAAGGCTGACATAATCCGCTGTGACTATCGTGCCCTCTTCGTCCCTGAGCGGAGAATTATATTTCCTGCCCTCAAGATTTTTTCCCGGAACACTGTTAAGGGCCTGATAATCCGTCACGCCCAGCGCCTCCATGACTGGTTCAACAAGACTTTGGGCCATGATGCTCACCACCTTTTTCCCACTGAGCGGATTCGTGTATCTCACGGCCACGTAGTGAGAATCGGTGTGGACGGCGGTCGCCATATTCGCCGGTATAGTCCAGGGTGTCGTGGTCCATATCAGTATGCCCACGTCCTCTCCGGACTCAACGCCCTTAAAGAGGTCGGCGACGCTGTCCGTGAGCCTGAAGTTTACAAAAATAGACGGGCTTGTCTTATCGGCGTACTCAAGTTCCGCCTCCGCCAGTGCGGTCTCGCAGTGTATGCACCAGTGGATGGGTTTAAGGCTGCGGTAGACGTAGCCACCCTCTACCAGCTTCCCAAAGGTGTCGATAACGGCGGCCTCATACCGGGGGTCTATGGTCAGGTACGGGTTCTCCCAGTCACCCGATACGCCAAGGGCCTTGAACTGCTCCCTCTGGAGGTTGACGTAGAGCTCCGCATAATGCCTGCACAGCCTGCGTATCATGGGCTTGTCGGCCATATGGACCTCCGGGGCCTCGGCCTTTTCCTCAGGAATTAACAGGCTAGAGAGCGTCTTCTTTGTCTCCTTGCCCAGCTGCCCGGTCTTCCTTGACTCGTCTCCGGCCTTTTCCAGTATCTTGTCCAGTTTCTTCGGGTCTTTACCCTTCGTCAGCGACTGCATCACCC